>CAYWCH010000013.1:0-20302 GCA_964456715.1 uncultured Anaerolinea sp.
GCATTGTGGCGGGGATTGGTATCAACATCAGTCAGGGTTCCCTACCCCCTGACGTACTTTTTCCGGCTACCTGGGTTGAAAAGCACACAAATGAGAAAGTTGATCGCTTCAGTCTGCTGGCAGGTGTGATTAGCGAAATGGTCAAGTGGCGCGCCAAACTTGGCAGCAGGGAATTTTATCAAGTGTGGAGCGACAACCTGGCTTTCAAGGGTGAACAGGTCAAGATCATTCAGGAAGACAGGTCGGAAATCACCGGTAAAGAAATGGGGATCGATCCAAGCGGCAACCTCTTGCTCCTCGATGCAACTGGCGCTACAATTACTATTGAAGTTGGCGATGTCCATTTGCGATCCATTTTCTAAAATGGATCAGAAATTATGAGGGAACAATTATGTTAGATGATCTCCGCAACTCCGCCAGTTCACCCTTCCTCGATGAAAACGGCTTCGAACCGGAACCGGAAGAGGAAATGCAGGAAAGCCATGGTTCATTCCTTGGCATGAGCGCTGCACAGCGCTTTGTGATCAGTCTACTCATTTTCTTCATGGTCCTCATCATCGGGGTATTCATGTTGATCCTTTTCCAAAAGGTGTTTTTGCCCGTTTAATTTTTCCCGCTTTAATTCAACCAGCCCCCGAACTCATTCAGGGGCTGGTTCTTTAATTGAAACTCAATCAAGGTGCCGGTTTTTCAGGCTCCGCGTTTACCTGTTTGAGATCAGCGGCAGCAATACGGGCCAGTGAAGCCACCACATCACCTGACCCCAGGTTCATCAACCTGAAACCGCGGGTGGCCCGTCCACTCGAATTGATCTCCTTTGTCTTCAACCGCAGCATGATGCCGCCGGAGGAGATAATGGTGATCTCATCGTCCGCCTGAACCACCCTGGCGCCTACGATCCGGCCAATCTTGCCGATCTGCTTCTGATCCACCGTGGCGACACCGCTGGTGGCACGGCCTTTTACCGGATACTCGTTCAGATCGGTTCGTTTGCCAAAGCCCTGTTCAGTGACAATCAGCAGCATGCCGCCTGGTTCTACAACTTCCATCGAGGCCAAACGATCCCCCCTGCGGAACTTGATCCCGGCCACACCGGCAGCCTGCCGGCCCATGCAACGGATATCATCTTCATGGATGCGCAGCGCCTGACCCTCACGGGTGACCAGTAAAATATCATCATGACCGTGGGTAACCTTGGCCCACCACAATTCATCCTTGTCATCCAGGGTGATTGCGATCAACCCTGAAGGTCGAACACTGGCCAACTCGCTCAATTCAAGCCGCTTGACACGGCCACCGGTTGTGGCCATGGTGAGGTAATTGCCCGGATTAAAATTGCGAACGGCGACCGCTGCGGTGATGTGTTCATCCGGTCCGAGCGAAAGGACGTTGACAATGGGAATCCCTTTATCCGTTCGATTGGCGTCGGGGATCTGGTAAGCCTTCTCGGAATAGACCTTGCCCTTATCGGAGAAGAAGAGGACGGTGTGCAGTGTACGGGCTGGCAGCATGAGGATGACTTCATCCTCCTCGCGCACGGTTTGACCCGAAACGCCACGCCCACCCCTGCCCTGGGTGCGGTAGAGGCTGGCTGCGACACGTTTGATGTAGCCCTTCTGGGTGAAGGTAATCAGTACAGCTTCGTCCGCCACCAGGTCTTCTTCCTTGAGTTCCTCGTGGGTATCGCCGGTGATGCGGGTGCGGCGTTCGTCGCCGTATTTGTTGGAGAGGTCGTTCAGGTCATCTTTAACGACGCCCAGGATCTTCTTCGGATGCGAGAGCAGGTCTTCAAGGTAGGCGATGCGCGCCATGACCTCTTTGTACTCGGCTTCGATCTTCTGGCGTTCCAATGCTGCCAGACGGCGCAACTGCATATCCAAGATCGCCTGAGCCTGTATCTCGCTCAGCTTGAAGCGGGACATTAATCTTTCCTTGGCTACGTCAGCATCCTTCGATTCGCGGATGGTGCGGATCACTTCATCCAAATTGGAAAGCGCAATGAGCAGACCGTCCAGAATATGAGCTCGGGCTTTGGCCTTGGCCAGATCATAGCGCGTACGCCGGGTGATAACGTCCTGCCGGTGTTCAATGTAAATCTGCAAGGCACGCTTGAGAGAGAGCAAACGCGGCTCTCCGCCCACCAGTGCCAGCAAGTGGACACTGAAGGTGGATTGCAGCGGTGTGTATTTGTAAAGCTGATTGAGTACCTGCTTCGGTTGAGCTCCGCGGCGCAATTCGATGACGATGCTCATGCCGCGTCGATCAGATTCATCACGCAGGTCAGAAATGGAATCCATCTTGCCTTCGCGAGCCAGTTCGGCAATGCGTTCGATCAGGTTGGTTTTATTAATTTGGTACGGGATCTCGGTGATGATGATCTGGTAGCGGTTGCCCTTCATCTCTTCGATGTGAGCCATGCCTCGCACCACCAGCCGTCCACGCCCGGTGGAATACGCTTGCAGGATGTTGTCCTTGCCAACGATCACGCCGCCGGTCGGAAAATCAGGTCCCTGGACGAATTTCATCAGTTCTTCAACAGAAACGTCGTCAATGGTGTCGTAGTGGTCGATCAGGTAGTCAATGGCTGCGGTGATCTCGCGTAAATTGTGCGGGGGAATGCTGGTGGCCATGCCGACCGCGATGCCCGAAGAGCCGTTTAAAAGCAGATTGGGCAGGCGTGAGGGCAGGACCAGGGGTTCCTTCAAGGAACCATCGAAGTTATCTCCGAAATCAACCGTATCCTTATCAAGATCAGCCAGCATTTCTTCAGCCATCGAGTGCAGTTTGGCTTCGGTGTACCTCATGGCGGCCGGATCATCACCGTCGATCGACCCGAAGTTGCCCTGTCCATCGATCAGTAAATAGCGCATGGAAAAATCCTGCGCCATGCGGGCCATGGAATCATAGACCGCTACATCACCGTGAGGGTGATATTTGCCGAGTACTTCACCAACGATACGCGCGGATTTCTTGTAAGGGCCATTGGAGCGAATTCCCATGTCTTCCATGGCATAAAGAATGCGCCGGTGCACCGGTTTGAGCCCATCGCGGGCATCGGGCAAGGCGCGCGACACGATCACGCTCATCGCATAATCGAGATAGGCTGACCGCATCTGCTCGTCGATATCAACTTGCTTTACTGATCCAATATCCATAGATTTCCTCGTGATTTGACTGCAACCGAGTGATTATACCAAACCGGAGTTGGTTTTGGGTAAATCAGATATTGAAATCGACTTGGCGCTGGGTGTAGAATGTAGAATATGAAAAACCGATTGAGTGAAGACTGGTTGGCGGTCATCATCGCGCTCGCGCTGATGGCTTTGGCGTTGTTGGGTTGGATCAGCCCGACATGGATGAAATTTTAATGGAAAACATGGAAGAAAACAAACCGAAAACATCATTGTTTGGGGCGGTCATTGGCGTCGCCCTGGTGGCGGCACTGGCTGTCCTGGCCCGCTACGTGAAGACACAGGTTTATGGTCTCGATCTGCCGTTGGGAATTCCGGGGAAAGCGCTGGAATATCCGTTATGGGCAGCCTTGATCGGTCTGCTGGCCAACCTGCTGCTGAAGATCTTCAAGTTATACGAGCCGCTGCGTAAGGGCTTTCGCACCGAGTTGTTCCTCAAAGTGGGTCTGGTGCTGCTGGGCGCGACCATCAACATCAAGGCCATCGTCAGCGCGGCTGGCGGCGCGGTGATCCAGGCGGTCATCATGATCTCGGCGGTGTACATGTTCACCTGGTGGCTGGCAGGTAAGTTCAAGCTGGCCGATACACTGCGTGCTGTAATGGCGTCGGCGCTCTCGATCTGCGGGGTTTCCGCGGCGATTGCCGCGGCGGGAGCCGTGCAGGCGAAAAAGCAGGAGATCACCTACGTCACCACACTGGTCATCCTGGTGGCTCTGCCAATGATGGTGATCGTTCCTTTGCTGGCCGGTTGGATGGGTATGCCGCAGCAGGTGGCAGGCGCATGGTTCGGCGGCAACATCGACACCACCGCCGCGGTGGTGGGAGCAGGCACTATTTACGGTGAGGAGGCGCAGGCCATCGCCACCATTGTCAAGTCTGTGCAAAACGTGTTCATCGGAGCGGTGGCGTTTGTGCTTGCGCTCTATTTCGCCACAAAGGTGGACAAGAGCGCGCAGCGCCCTTCAGTAAGCATGATCTGGCAACGCTTCCCCAAATTCGTGCTCGGCTTCGTCCTGGCCTCGATCCTGTTCACGATCGGAATCATCCCCGCCGCAGCGGCAAAAGACGCGCTGCCTAACGCCGGCAATGTGATCGCCGCGCTTAAGGACTGGGCTTTCTGCCTGGCCTTTGTGAGTATGGGATTGGACCTTTCTCTTAAGGAATTGAAGAAGATGGGATGGAAGCCGCTGGGCGTATTCCTCATAGTCACCGTGTTTAATACACTGCTGGCGTTGGGGGTGGCGTGGTTGATCTTCGGCAAGTTATTACCGGTTGCGTGATCAAATCCATATAGACACGCTCCACATCCGATTAATTACCTAAAGACCATTCTCCCAGATCTATTAAACTGAAGAGGATACCGTCACTGTATCAGAGACCTCGAATGCAAATGTCAGCCCCATCGGGCTCATGAGGTGGATGATTCTTATCGGATCCGAGCTTCGGCTGATTTCCACCTTTTTTCTAATTTACCAATAACCTTTCTCCGGTATAATCTGTATCATGCGTCTGAATCGGTTTTTAATATTATTCTCATTTACGTGTGCAATTCTATTTTTTTTTACTACTGCCTGCACCACAGTCGGTGCAGCCAATACTAACGCAACAGGCAACACCTCCCCGAACTCCTATATTCAGAACAAGGGTTCAGACACTATCGTCAACCTGGCACTGGCCTGGGCTGAGGCATATCAAATCGTTGAACCAGGTGTGAGCATCTCGGTTACCGGCGGCGGATCGGGGACAGGCATTACCTCGTTGATCAATAAAACCGTGGATATCGCCAACGCTTCACGTCAAATCACGCCCGAGGAACTCGCGGCTGCCAAAGCTGCCGGCTTGAACCCGCATGAATTTGTCATTGCTCGCGATGCCATTGTCGTTATCGTCAACCCTAAGAATCCGGTCCAGCATCTCACAATCGAACAGCTTTCAAAGATCTATCGCGGTGAGATCAACAACTGGAAAGAGGTCGGTGGTGAAGACAGGCCAATCGTGCGTTTGTCGCGTGAAACCAACTCCGGTACGCATATCTATTTCCTGGAGGCCGTGGTCAGGTTGGGGGACAGCAAAGATATGACCATTTTTACTTCAGACACGCTGCTTCTACCCTCATCCGAAGGGATCATCGCCGAAGTACGCGATAACCCCAATGCCATCGGCTACGACGGATTGGGTTATGTCACCTCCGAGGTTAAAATGGTGGCCATCTCGTCACTGGCAAGCCCGGATGTATTTGTCCTCCCCTCGGCTGAAACAGTTACCGACAACACATATGTGATCTCGCGCAGTTTGTTTATGTACACCCAGGATGTGCCCACCGGCGCGATCAAGGATTACCTGGATTGGATCCTCTCCCCCGAGGCTCAGCAGATCATCAAAGACCTTGGCTTTGTACCGGTAAATTAACAGGAGCAGAATGAAGCGAAACAAGACCGGCGGCGACAAGATCATTAATTTCATCATCAAGGTCTGCGGCTATTCCAGCATCCTTTTTGTCACCCTCATCCTGTTATTCCTGCTGCGCGAAGGGATTCCCGCCCTGGCGGACGTTTCGCTCAAGAACCTGTTCGGGGTTGTGTGGTACCCGATCGAGGAATACTTCGGCATCCTGCCGTTGATCCTGGGCACATTGCTGGTCACCATCGGCGCCATCGCCATCGCCCTGCCCTTCGGGATTGGCACAGCGGTATACCTCTCTGAGATCGCTCCAAAATGGATCAGCGACCTCCTCAAACCGATCATCGAGATCCTGGCCGGGATCCCCTCTGTTGTATTGGGCTTTATCGGCATCCTCGTGATCGTTCCTTTCATGCGGCAGACCTTCAACCTGCCCACCGGATTGACCGCTGTGACCGGCTCGATCCTTTTGGGACTGATCGCGATTCCCACCATTGTCTCGATCGGCGAAGACGCCCTCAATAATGTGCCGCCGTCCTACCGGCAGGCAGCCCTGGCACTGGGTGCCACCCGCTGGCAGACCATCTGGGGAGTAACCATCCCTGCAGCCAAGAACGGCATCCTGACTGCGGTGATGCTTGGCGTTGGCCGCGCCCTGGGCGAGACCATGGCCGTGATGATGGTCACCGGCAACGCCCCGGTGATGCCGGTGAAATGGAATTCGTTTTTCCTACCTGTGCGCACCATGACCGCCTCCATCGCTTCTGAAATGGGTGAAGTGGCCAGCGGTAGCGCTCATTACCAGGTGCTCTTCTTCATCGGTATCATCCTTTTCCTCATTTCATTGGCAGTCAACATCGCGGCAAGCTCAGTCAGTACACGCCAGCGTAAACGCGCGGAAAGGATCCTGTCATGAACCTGGACAAGAACCCGCGTTCCGCTCACGAGATCACCCAGTCGCTCGGCTTCATGCTGATGCGTCTGGTCGCTCTGCTGACCGTGCTGCCGATCATTGCCCTGATCGGATACATCATTCTTAAAGGCTCACCGGCCATCAACTGGCAATTCCTCACCGCCATGCCATCAGACGGCATGCGCGCCGGAGGGATCATGCCCGCCATCATGGGGACGTTGTACCTCACCATCGGGACGGCAGTCTTCTCCGTTCCCCTGGGTGTCGCCGCCGGGATTTACATCGCTGAATACGCCCCCGACAACCACATGACCCGCGTGATCCGTATTGCCATCATCAACCTGGCGGGCATCCCCTCGGTGGTCTACGGTCTGTTCGGCCTGGGACTCTTCGTCATCTTTCTCAAGTTCGGTACCAGCATCCTGGCTGCCTCATTGACCCTGGCTATCATGACCCTGCCGGTGATCATCAGCACCACCGAAGAAGCGCTGCGCGGTGTCCCCAACTCGTTCAGAGTGGTCTCCACTTCGCTCGGCGCCACCCGCTGGCAAACGGTCAGGAAAATCACCCTGCCCCAGGCCACCTCGGGTATTGTCACGGGTATCATCCTGGGCCTGGAACGCGCCGCCGGGGAGACAGCACCCATCCTGTTCACAGGCGCATCATTCTTCCTGCCGCAATTACCGGATTCCTTTTTTGATGCCACCATGGCTCTGCCGTATCATATCTTCGTTATTTCCACCCAGGTACCGGGCATGCCGGTGCAGATCCAGTACGGCACGGTGCTTGTCCTGCTGGTTTTCGTGCTGGGCATGAACATCATTGCCACCCTCATCCGGGCACGGGCACGTGCCAGAAGGCAGTGGTGAGCTTATGAAGAAATTCAGCATTGAAAAATTGAGCGTGCGTTATTCGGACGATAACGAAAGCCTGCGCAAGATTTCGATGGAGATCGAAGCCAATGCCATCACAGTGTTGTTCGGTCCGGCCGGCGGTGGAAAATCCACCCTGCTGCGAGTGTTGAACCGGCTGAACGATCTTGCCGACGTCAAAGAAACGACCGGCAGGGTGATGTTCAACGGGATGGACATCATCGCGAAAGACGTGGACGTCATTGAGCTGCGGCGAAAGATCGGCATGGTCTTCTCGCGCCCGGTGCCACTGCCGCTTTCGATCTACGAGAATGTGGCGTACGGATTGCGAATGGCCGGTGAAAAAAGCAAAGCCAAATTGGATTCAGCGGTTGAAAACGCGCTGCGTCAGGCCGTCCTTTGGGATGAGGTGTACGACCGGCTGAACGCCTCCGGATATGCCATTTCGGGCGGGCAGCAGCAGCGCCTGTGCCTCGCGCGCGTGCTGGCGCAGGAACCCGAAGTGATCATGCTGGATGAACCCACCTCTGCGCTCGATCCGGTCTCGACCTCGCGCATCGAGGGTCTGCTGACCGAGTTGAAGCAAAAATACACGATCATCCTGGCGCCGCACAACGTGCAGCAAGCCGCGCGCATGGCCGATTACGCCGCATTCTTCCTGATGGGGGAATTAATCGAATACAGCGCCGGCAAGGAGATCTTCCTCACCCCGCGCGATAACCGCACCCAGGATTACGTGATGGGACGGTTTGGATAGGGCACAAAGTGCCCCTCTGTTATAAGATCTCTTAAGATATTCTAGTTACCAAGCGCAGGAAAAAGAAACAAATTACCTGTACTAAGGTAATTTTGGTTTTTGTTGATAAACTGTTACAGAAATGGTGACATTTATTGTCCCATCTTCATTTCGTTTGCTGTCAGTAGCGACGTAATGAACTACTGCTATTCGGCCTTCATCAGTTAAGAAACAAATAGAACTACCGGAAAAGAACGTCGGTCCCGAGTAATTGCCAAATTCAGGTAAATGTTCGATGCAATATGAATATCCAATCGACATTTTCGCGATAGATGTTGCTGTAACAATTCTTTCTTTTTCTTTTCCTGAATTTTCCTCATTTTGCTTGTCTAATGGGTCAAAACTGGTCGCCTGATTCACCGGCCGCAGAACACCAAAAGTGTTTGTTCCGGTAGTTAAAGTGAGGCTCATATCACTATTCTTCCACTCGGTATCATTAAGATCATCGAGGTTAAGGTAACCTGTGATAAGACTATCTCGTGCATCTGAAAGATGAAATGTCACAAGCACATCTTTGTAGAGATAGATATTCGAAGGAGGATTTGTGGCTCCAATGACAGGGGGTATTTGAGTAAACCCGATTGTTGGATTGGGGATGATCTTATGAAGGTCCATTGTAGCTGTCGGTGTTAACAGCGAATAATCAAAAGTTGGTGTTTGTGAATTAATGGGGGTAGGCGAAATGAGCGCAGTATTTTGCGAATAAAAAAAAGTTGATGTTGGAGACTCAACAAGTGGAATCATTTCATGTTTGAAACTGCAGCAAGTAGGGAAAATAATCAGTAGAGCAAAAATAATCAGAGAAACTAGGACTGCTTTCACTGGTTTCTTATTTACAAAAACCTTTTTACCCGCCTGTAAAGGATTCATTCCAGTCTCAATCATCCTCCGTATCTATTTTTAACTACATCAAAGTAAGTCTGTTCCGGATAATCATGCAAGCAATAATCAATTTGTGTTTTACCTTCTGGATGAAGATTCATTGGAAAAAATCCTAAGGGATCAAGCAAATCGGGATCAAGTTTGATGCAATATATCCAATGGAATTACCATCTTTGGCTCTAGCACCTCTTAACACTAGTTTAAGAAAGTAATCTCCAGGCGGCAAAGGAGAAAACCCATCAGAATCATCTTCAGAATTTGAATATTCACCAGTGATCGCAATCGATAATTGCCCGCTCACAGGTTGCTGAGGTTCGATTTCGGTATATGGGTTTCCTTTTTCAGAGAGAGTGAAACCAGGGTCGAAGACATCCGCATAGGATAAGAATAATTGTTTCTCTTCATTGTAGAAAAACTTCAACCAATCCCCATCCAAGTTACTTAATCCGTCGGACAATTGCAAATCAGAGTGAATAAAGACCGATTGATTGGATATATTTGTAATCGTGTAAATAATTGTGAATTCAGGACTTGTAGATAATGAAGTGCACTCTTTGGAAATTGCTTCGATCTCCAGGTTGATAATTCCCCCGGAATATGCCTCTGGGGTTGTTATAAAGGCCATCTGAAGCAAATCCTCATCCCTGATCTCTTGCATCTGAGTTTTTTGGTTGCCCTCCACCGTTGACGAATCTGTGTTTCTTTCATAACCTGGAGAAGCTGCTAGTGTTGTTATCTCAGAAATCTGATTTTCAGAACCTATTGAGGAATATGTTTTTTCGAAGAGATATAGAAAAATTAATAAAACAGCCAACAATATGAAAATGAGGATCATTACAAGATGTTTGGGTTTTCGCTGACGAGAATATGAAGGAGTTTGCATTTGGATTCTCGATATTCTTGAATGATGAAATTATCGAAACTTTTTTACCCTCTGACATATATTATTTTACATCTGAAATAATTTGCCAACAGTGAGAGAAACGAAAGGATTACTCCGAATGAACAATTATCAACCTGAATAAGTATGTAGAGAAATAATTTCCCTACCAAAATAAAAAACGGTTCTTGATCAAATGGTGTATAGTACGTTGTGAAAAATTACACTCCAATAAATGAACATTCTCATAATCTCAGGAGATTCATATCATGAAGAGAAACGGTCTGCTCATCCTCGCTTTGGGGATCATCTTCCTGTCATTCATCCAATTGGCGGGGACGCTGGTCGAATCCATCTACCTGCTGGACCTGCTGCACTCCACCCTGGACGCGAAAGTGGTGGGCGTGCTGTTCTTCTTTACACCGCTGCTGCTGCTCCCCCTTTACAAGAAGTGGCCGCGCGGGCTCTTGTGGGCCAGCTTCGCGCTGCTCTTCGTAACCCGCGGCATCCTGCCCTGGCTGAAGGTCTTCCCGCGTATGATCGTCTCGGGATTGGCCGTGTGTGCGGTCGTGAGCCTGTTCTTTATTTTGATGCGCACCCTGCCCCAGGATGACAGCCGCAAGAAATTCAGCCTGTGGTCCGGCGCTGGACTGGCACTGGCGATCAGCCTTTCAACCCTGCTGCGCACCGCTTATCACGGCGTGGAGTATTCACTGGTTCCGGCTGGCGGCTGGTCAGGGATCGTGTTAATGGTCCTCCTTGGGATCGCGCTTTGGAAACTCAACCCGCAGGCAATCACTCCGGAAGCAGCCGCAAAGAAAACCGCGGGGACAACCCCGGCTGTGCTCGGCTGGTTCTTCGTGCTGGAACTGGCCTGGTTCGCCTTCTCCGCTCCGGCAGTGATCGCGCGCTGGACGCAGGGAAACTACACCCTGATCGTGACCGCGGTTGCCGTACTCTCAACTGCCTGGGTGCTCTCGATATTACTCTTCCCCGGTTGGACGAAGAAGGTCAGCCGTTCGTTCCTGTTAATCTGGAACCTACTCTTCACCGCCAGCCTGACGCTCACCATCGCCCTGCAGGAAGCCGCCTTACCCACCCTGCCTGAAGAGGTCTTCGTGGTGACCGGTCCCACTCATTTACAACTGTTGTCCCTGGCGATCACCATGCTGCTCTTCCCGGTGATCTTCCTGGACTTGCAGACGTTGCTGTCCCCCTTTGACGATTCGACTCCTTCCCCGCGTTCTCTCGTGCCGGGGATCCTGTTGGGCAGCTTCGTTGTCATCCTGATGGTGTTCGCGAATATCTTCACCAACGTCTGGGGCTATGTGCCGCTGGGTGACTTCTTCCGTGGCAAATACTGGCTGACCTACTTCCTGTTAGCCGCCCTCATCGGGCTGCTGGCGTGGTCTGCCGGATCGAAGAAAACTGCATCTACTGAAGCAGCAAAATCCTTCCACTGGAGCTGGGGGCTCGCGCTCGCAGTCATCCTGGTTACTACCATTGTCACTGCATTCCCCGTGAAACACATCGCTCTCCCCAGCGGTGAACAGACCTCGATCAAGGTGATGACCTACAACATCCAGCAGGCCAATGATGTGAATGGTGAGAAATCCTATCTCCAACAACTGGCGCTGATCCGTGAAGTGTCACCGGATGTGCTCTCGATGCAGGAAACGGATTCGACCCGCATCTCACTCAACAACAATGATTACGTGCGCTTCTACGCCGACAGCCTGGGGTATTACTCCTACTTCGGCCCCACCTCGGTCAACGGCACTTACGGTACCTCGCTACTCTCGAAGTATCCGCTGGAAAATACCCAAACCATCTATATCTACAGCGACAAGGACGAAAACGCCATCGCAGCCGCGGAGATCACAGTCAGCGGCATGACCTTCTCCTTCTTCAACGTCCATCCAGATGGCTCCGACGCGGTGGATATGTCTTTCGCCAAATCTCTGATCGCCATTTCGAAAGATGCATCCTATGTGATCGCGTTGGGCGATTACAACCTGCGCGATTACGAAGACGCCTACAAACTGATCGACAGCGTCTACACCAACGTCTGGACGAGCATCTATCCGACTAAGATCAGCGCGGATGGCGTGGACATGTCCGGTGAGAACCGTATCGACCACATCTTCATCTCTCCCATCCTGCAGGCGATCGATCCGGTCTACGTGCTTACCCCTGATTCGGGCACCGATCACGCCGTGCATTGGACGGAACTGACCTGGTAAAGTAGAGGTCCTTCAGTATCATTCCCCAGCCTTTGGATTTCGAGGTTGGGGATTTTTTTGGTTTACAATGAAAAGGTGAATAAGATCATTTCTTCTGAACGCATCCCAATCAAGCTGTGGCTCGATGACATCGAACCCGGCGCGCTGGAACAGGCGCGCAACCTGGCCAACCTGCCATTCGCGTACAAATGGGTGGCGGTCATGCCCGACGCCCACCAGGGCTTTGGCATGCCCATCGGCGGTGTACTGGCCACGGAGGGAAACATTGTTCCCAACGCGGTGGGCGTGGACATCGGCTGCGGCATGTATGCCGCCAAAACCACGCTCAAAAGGATCAACAACCGGGACCTGGTCGAAGTGTTGGAAGCGATCAAGCAGGTCATCCCGGTCGGTTTCGAACACCAAAAAACCGATCAACCCTGGGCGGATTTCAACGATGCACCGGATATCGAGATCATCCAACAGGAGTTGAAATCCGCACGCAAGCAACTGGGGACGCTTGGCAGCGGTAACCACTTCATTGAGATTCAGCAGGGCGACGACGGGCACATCTGGGCTATGATCCATTCGGGCAGCCGTAACTTCGGGCTCAAAACCGCCGAGTTCTTCCATAAACGGGCTCTGGCGCTGCTCAATAAATCTCCGTTGAACCTACCCGATCGCGATTTGGCCTTCCTGCCCATCGATAGCCGCGAGGGCAGGGATTATTACGCGGCCATGCAATACTGCTGTCAGTTTGCCCTGGCCAACCGTGCCTTGATGATGAATCGTGTCGCGGAAGTGCTGGGCGATATCACCGGCGCAGGCATCATCGAACGCATCAACATCCACCACAATTACGCGGCCTTCGAAGAACACTACGGTCGGCAGGTGCTGGTTCACCGCAAAGGAGCCACCAAAGCCACATCCGACACCGTGGGCATCATCCCCGGGTCAATGGGGACGAGCAGCTACATCGTCAAAGGGTTGGGCAATCCGGAGAGCTTCCAATCCTGTTCACACGGCGCCGGACGGCGCATGGGCAGGCGTGAAGCCCAACGCAGGCTCTCACTGGATTACGAGCAGAAGAAGCTGAAAGGCATCGTTCACGGGCTCCATTCCACCCGCGGATTGGATGAGGCACCGGGAGCTTATAAGGATATCGACAAAGTAATGGAAAATCAGCGTGACCTGGTGGAGATCACGGTTAAGTTAAGCCCGTTGGGATCGATCAAGGGATAAACCATATTCGCGATTATGGTTGCAGAACGATATAAGGGCGGAAAAAGGAAATTGCTCTTCTTGTTACAATGAATTTCCAATCTTTGGCGGTTAAAATACAAAATGAATAGGTTTGACCATTAAACCACCAGGATTAATCATGAGAATCCTTTTGATCGAAGACGATAAACGTTTGGCCGCGCTCGTCAGCAGTGTTTTGGAACAGGAAAACTTCAGTGTGGACGTGGCCAATGACGGCGACACCGGACTTGAACTGGCACTCCGCGGCGTTCATGATGTTGCTATTGTGGATTGGATGCTGCCGGGACAGGATGGCCCGACGATCTGCCGCAAGGTCAGGGCTGCCCGGCTGCCAACCGGATTGCTATTGCTTACCGCGCGCGGCCAGGTGGAAGACAGAGTGACCGGCCTCGAAAGCGGAGCGGATGATTACCTGACAAAGCCCTTCGCTTTTGATGAATTGATCGCGCGCATTCACGCGCTTACCCGGCGCATGAACCCTACGGCGATCGATTCGTGGGAATTGCGCCGCGGCAGCCTGGTGATGGATATCAAAGCCCACAACTTACGGCGGGACGACAAACAAATCGAACTCACCAAAAAAGAATGGGATCTGCTTGAATTCTTCATGCGTCACCCGGGGCAAGTCCTCACCAGGCAGGAGATCCTCGATTATGTCTGGTCATATGAAAGCAATGTACAACCAGAAATGGTGGATGTATATATATCCTACTTACGTCAGAAACTAAATCTTGACGGACGGAAAAATCCGATCGTAACGGTCAGGGGATTTGGATATCGTTTAGATGAAACCGCTGCTTAACCGCCTGCGTATCCAGTTGATATTGATCTATCTGGCCGTTGGACTCATTCTGGCTGGCGCCATCGGGGGCGGGACTTACGGCATGGTGACATATTACCTGCGCCAGATCAACGACGAAGCCCTGAAACAAAAAATGGGGATCCAATTTGCTGCCATGAACCTGCCTATGCCGCTTGATCTCTATTTCGCCCTCGTCAAAGGCGATCTGATCAAAAATGGCGAAGATCCCAGTGCGATCATAGCCAATGATCCTGATTTCAACGGAGAGATAACCAACCTTGAAGATGACCCATCGGAAAAGGTGGAAATCAGCGAACTGGCCGATATCGAAGTGATCCCGCTGACGATTGAAGGAACTCCCATCCAGGGAGCAGTGGTTACGAACACCTGGCTGCCGATCAACAAGGATGCCATTGCCAGTGCAATCGTCAATGGCCACGATTTTAGAACGATCAAACTCACCGACGGCACCCCGGTGAGGGTGCTTACCTACCGAATCCCCATTACCAATGGGATTGGATTGATCCAGGTGGCCAGATCGCTGAAAACCCAACAATACATGCTGGATCAATTATTGAGAGGGATCATCATCGTTGGATGCATCTGCATTCTACTGCTTGGTTTTGGAGCCTGGTTGTCGGCCGGGCGTTCAATCAAACCCATGCAGCTTGCCTGGGAAAAGCAACAAACATTTGTGGCGAACGCCAGCCATGAATTACGCACTCCACTCACCTTGATCCACGCGGGTGCTGAGGTGGCACAACGCAGCGCGACATCTGAAACCCAAAAGCAGGTGCTCGATGATGTGATTTCAGATGCCAACTACATGACCAAGTTGATCGAGAACCTGCTGCTGCTTTCACGGCTGGACGCGCACAAGCTGCCGCTCGAACTCAAACGTATATCCCTGCCAGCGCTGTTCGAAGAAACCATTCGTCAGGGCAAACGGGCATATTCAGCGAAAAATATCTCTCTCAGCTTTGATTCTGAATCCATCAATGTTATGGCAGACGAGGTCAGGTTAAAACAGATCCTGCTCATCCTGATCGACAACGCCGTACGCAACAATCACCCCGGTGGATGGGTCAAACTGAGCGCACTTGCCAGGAAAGGGATGGCGGTCATCGCAATCAGCGATGATGGCGCGGGTATTCCGGGGGAACATCTGGTCAAGCTATTCGACCGTTTTTATAAAGTGAACGACCAATCCACCCCCGATTATCGCGGCAGCGGTTTGGGGCTGTCAATTGCCCATAGTCTGGTGCAAGCTCACAGCGGCACCATTGAATTATCCAGTGTCAGCGGAGCAGGCACCACTGTCACCTTTACAATCCCTTTGGCAAAAGAAAATGAAGGATTAACTGTAGATTCTGACCTCAATTCCTGATTTTCACGGAATTCCATCGTCTTTTTGGGAGCCATTTAAGATAAAATGGAATCGATAACCGCGTATGAGTGTTGAACATGTACAAACACATTCACGGAGGATTCAATGGCACAAGAAAGAACGAGGAAGATCGCAATCGCCGGTGCGTTGAGCGCTGTTACGATTCTGTTGGGGATTACTCACTGGGGATATATTACCTGGTTTAGCGCGTTTTCATTCACCATCATGGCCGTCCCGGTCATCATCGGCGCGGTACTCGAGGGTCCACTGGTGGGTTTGGCCATCGGGTTGATCTTTGGTCTGACCAGCATGCTGCAGGCTGCGATCGCACCCACGGCGCCTGGTGATACCGTGTTCACCAATCCTCTCATCTCAGTTCTTCCTCGTCTTTGCATCGGACCAATTGCCTGGCTGGTTTGGAATGGCTTGAAGAAAATCCCCGTCATCGGATTGATCCTGGCCGCGTTGTCCGGCAGCCTCACCAATACCGTTTTGGTATTGGGAATGCTCGGCCTGTTCAAGATCTACCCGTGGCCGCTGATCGGAGTCTCGGCCGTGACCAATGGTTTGCCCGAAGCAGCGATCGCAGCAGTGCTCACGCTGGTGATCGTAGGGGTTACATTGCAACTCCAAATTGGAAAGAAAAAAGGGGCCGATTTTTAAAGATCAAGGACACGGAAACGTGTCCTTTTTTATAGCAAAATCGTCGCCAGGGTGAATCCAAGTCCGATCAACAAAAACCAGGTGTCGCGGTGATCGAAAACCAATTCATATATACTCGTGCGCCGATCTTTAAGACCATAGGCACGGGCATCCATCGCCAATGCCATGCTTTCAGCGCGCCGCAGACTGGTGATGAAAAGTGGAACGATCAACGGAACCACCTTTCGCACCTGAGCGATCAGCCCGCTTTTTCCCGTCCCCCACTGGGCGCCGCGCGAGGCCTGAGCCTTGGCGATGCGTTCCGCTGAAATGGCCAGCAATGGCAGAAAACGCAGGGTGATCTGGATCATCATCACCAGATCCATCGTTTTAATCCCGATTCGGCGCAACGGAGAGAGCAGCAGGTCCAACCCGGTGATCATTTCGGAAGTGGAGATACAAAAAGAGGACAGACTGAGACAAAAGATCAAATCGACAAAGCGGAAAAGCATGAGGATCGCAGAGGTGATCCCTGCCCGGGTGATGTGGATGATCCACCAATCAACCAAGGTAACCGTCTCCACCTGCGGCGTGAAGAACAACAATTGAAGTAAAACGATCAGAATGAGAAACGGCAGGGGTACGAGCAAGCCTTTGAGCATGGTCTTCAGACTGATCTGCGCCGCAAGAATGCCTGCCAGCAAGCCTGCCAATGCCGTCAGAAGGCCGACCAGCGATGGGGTGAATGTGATGGCCACAAGGAATGCTGCAAAAACGATCAATTTTGTACGGGCATCGACGCGGTGCAGCACAGATCCATTGGGCATGTATTGTCCGATGGTCACCAGGGGCAGGAATTCGAACTGATTCATCGCTGCCCTCCAGGATGAATCGTTTGCAGGCACTTTTCCACCGCCCCAAAGGTGATGCAACCCGGCGAGAGCGGCCAACCATTCTGACGCAGGGTCTGGGCAAAAAGGGCGCCCGGAGGAACGATGAGATTGGCCCGTTCCATCAGTTCGGCAGAACCGAATATGTCACTGACTGCACCGCTGGCCAGGCTGACCCCGTGATTGAGCAGAGTCATGCGTTCAGACAGGAAGGCAATGTCATCCATGTTGTGCGAGGAGAGGATGATCTGAAGCCCGTTGGAATGCAACCCCTGCAGTGTTTTCAGCAGGTTACTGCGCGATAACGGATCCAAACCGGCACTCGGTTCATCCAAAACCAGTAAACCGGGGGTCAATGCCAGCGTTGATGCCAGTGCCACCTTGCGCTTTTCCCCTCCGCTCAAGGCCATGGTGGACCGATCTTTGAAATCTTCAAAATCCAATCCGACCTGTTCCATGGCGGTGCGCACCCGGTCGCGTAGCCCATCACGTCCGTAGAGCTGTTTTGGCCCAAAGGCAATCTCGTCACCGACGTAATGCTCGAAGAAAAATGCCTCCGGGTTCTGAAAAACGATGCCCACATATCTACGCAGCGCGCTGATGTCTACCTTGCCATCATTCAGGTCGAATTCCCCCACCCTTACCCGTCCAGATTGTGGCAGGTAAAGACCATTGAGGTGCTGCAGCAGGGTTGATTTGCCCGATCCGGTTGCCCCAACCAAACCGTGTACTTTGCCTTGATAAACCTCGAACGACACCCCTGAAAGCGATTGACTCTCAAAAGGCGTCCCTGCCTGGTAAACATGCCTGAGATCGTTCACCTCGACCAACACGCTGCTTCCGTTACCGGGATCACCCGGATCTGTCTTTGATTTGCGAAGATCCTTTGGATTGACGGGAATGGCTGCGAGAATCTGCTGCATGTCGGTGAATTGAGCCGCGGGTATCGAAAAATACTTCTCAAGCAGGCGTCCTGCTTGCAGAAACGCAGGGATTTCCAGATGGCAGCGTTCGAGTAGAGATTGATCTTTGAAGATGGCTTGCGGCTCGCCGTCCATGACCAGACGGCCTTGATCCAGCACAATGGCACGCTCAGCCAAAATGGCTTCATCCATCGAGTGGGTGATCATGATGATCGTGATCCCTGCCTGATGCAGGTTTTGCATCCGGTTCAAAACTGCCTGCCGTCCCATCGGATCGAGCATGGCAGTGGTTTCATCAAAAATAATGCAGCGCGGCTGCATGGCCAGGACCCCGGCCAGCGCCACTCTTTGGATTTGTCCGGCGGAAAGCAGATGAGGTGCCTTCTCGCGATGGTCCCACATACGCACTTCATTCAAGGCAGCCTCGACACGCACCTTGACCTCTTCCGTGGGTAAGGCCATATTTTCAGGACCGAAGGCGGTATCTTCAAGAACCAGCGATGAGATTATTTGGTCTTCGGGTGACTGGAAAACCATCCCCACCAACGAGCGAATCTGCGGCAGGTCGGCACTTTTGGCAGTATCCAGTCCTTTGACTTTAACCGAACCATGGCTTGGGGTGAACAACCCATTCATGTGTCTCGCCAGGGTGGTCTTTCCGGAGCCGTTGGCACCAATGAGCGCGATCCATTCCCCTTCGGCAATTTTTATAGAAACATCCTTGAGAGCAGGCCGTCGATCTTCACCTGCACCGGGATGTTTGAAAGTAAGGTTTTCGATCTCAAAAAAGAAAGGCATTGATTGTCCGCCCAGGAGTCAACTGGGGCATCCGAATTATACCGGAAGTCAGGCTGGATTCCCTTTTCCATCTCAAAATTGGACCTTCCAGTGTTGCGAACTGACGCAATTTCACGCCTCCATTCATTTATAATAATGACTGAAAGAAAGGTGTGCATGCCGGAAAAGTCAGTTGCAATAAAGCTCAACCTAAAGCCCGGACGGACGATCAGGGTAATCAACGGCCCGGTGGGAATCCAGGATACTTTGGCTCCCCTGCCTGAATTCGCCAAATTCACTGAAGAGACTGCCAACGCGGATGTCGTTCTGGTCTTTTGCAAGGACTTCGCGGCATTCAACGCTGTTTTCCTACCCGCAGCAAAGACTGTCAAGAATGATGCCCTGCTCTGGGCGGCTTACCCCAAGAAAACGAGCCGTATCAAATCTGATATCGAACGTGATTTGCTGCATGCCTACGCGCAGAAACTGGGTTGGCTCGGCGTTTTCATGATCGCCATCGATGAGGATTGGTCTGCCATGAGGTTTGGAAAAGAATGAACAGCCGTATAATGCACCTGCCCCAGGGTGACCTGCCCTCGCCGCTCTTTCTGCCGGACGCCACGTTCGGCGTGGTGCGTTCAGTGGACAGCGAGGACCTAAAAAAAGTCGGCGTTGAAGCCCTGGTGATGAACACCTTCCACCTGATGCAAAAACCTGGCTCGGCTATCATCCAGAGCTTGGGCGGTCTGCACAAGATGAGCCATTGGGATCGCTCGCTGGTCACCGATTCCGGCGGCTTTCAGGCATATTCGCTGATCCGCCAGAACCCGAAGTTCGGCAGCCTACAGGAGAAGGGCATCATTTTCCAACCCGAGGGCAGCCAGCGCAAGTACCAGCTTACCCCTGAAAAATCGGTGCAGCTTCAGCTCAGTTTTGGCAGCGATGTGGTCATCTGTCTGGACGACTGCACCCACGTGGATGAAGGTTATGAGGAACAGAAAACCTCGGTAGAGCGGACCATCAAATGGGCCAAACTGGGAAAGAAAGAATTCAACCGCATCATCGAACAAAAGAAACTTAACGAAGAGACCCGCCCACGCCTGTACGCCGTTGTCCAGGGCGGCGGATTCAAGGATCTGCGGCTGAAGTGCGCCGAAGCCCTGCTCGAGATCGGCTTTGACGGTTACGGGTTCGGCGGCTGGCCGCTGGATAAAGACAACCACCTGCTGACCGAGATCGTCGGATACACGCGGGAAATCATCCCGGCAGAGTTTCCGATGCACGCGTTGGGGATCGGTCATCCTGAAAATGTACTGACCTGTTTCGACCTCGGCTACGATATTTTCGATTGCGCCATGCCCACGCGTGACGCCCGCCATGGACGACTCTTCACTTTCGTCAACTCTTCCGAATCCCCTCAAAGCGGACTGAGCGGAGATTGGTTGAAATATCTTTATATCAA
>CAYWCH010000014.1:0-15857 GCA_964456715.1 uncultured Anaerolinea sp.
GATGCGAGTTCAATCCATCACTCATTGAAAAAACCACCAGGCCGAAATTCCAGGAATCGGAATTCGGAGCAGGTAACAATGTTGGGGTCGATGTGCTGGTTTCAGTTGGCGCGGTGGTGTACGATGCGGTTTGTGTGACGGGTGGGGTGGTCGCGATCGAACCGGATTCGGGCAGTTTTTTCTCACCACAGGCTGAAAGCACCAGCCCAAAAAACAATCCGGTTAGGAGGATTCTGCTCAGTTGTTTTCGATGCGTTGACGGTATGGCCATATTCACCAGGATCCCCGATCTGATTATTGACCGCCACCGGATTCTGGTGCCCAAAACAAGGTGGGATCAATGGGTTGAAATTCTTCTGATAGTGCCCAGATGCAATAATTGTACCTTTCTTCCGGAGAAGCGGCTGTATCATAGTTGGCAATCGTGCCAAACCCGGCATCTGATGGACCGATGCGAATTTCAAGATGAAGGTGTTCGATGCTTTCGGAGGAATTTCCGGTGGCACCGATGCCTCCGAGCACCTGTCCGCAACTGACCTGGTCTCCGGGTTGCAGGCTGGAGGGGTTTTTCATGTGGGCATATAGAACATAAATGGAGCGCGAATCATCAGACCATAAAATGCCTGCTTGATCCTTGTCACACGGGAAGTGAGCATCCAGTTCCGATCGCGTGTATGGTTCGGGGATCTTTACCAGAGCCAGGAATTCCGGAGTCAGCGCGTCCAAGCGGGTTTCGATCAGAATCATGTTCCCATACGGGTAGCGGTCGTTCACGGTTTCAACCACCCTGCCGGGGAGGATCGATTGGATGGGGAAATTGTCATCCGAGTGCAATTCAGGCCCGGTGTAGGAAGGAATGGAGGAAGTGTTGTAAAAGCCCAGGTCAATGGCCGGATGGTTCTTGTCATTTTCTGGACCTTCACTGTAGGGATATTTGAATTTGAAGGGATTTGATGTGACAAAGCGGAGTTCATTCAACGCAATCCCCTGTAACGGTGAACAAATGCTACCAATAAGCGGGGTGCTCGTTTGGGTTGGAGCAGGGGATGCGGTGGGTGATGGAACCAATGTGCTGGTTTGCGTGGGAGAGACGAACAAGGTGGTTTGCAGATCTCCCTGGCTGCTGCAGCCGGCGATCATCAGAATCAGGATCAGGACAAACCACCTTGGATTTTTCATCATTTAGACAACGTTTGGTCTTCACTCCTCCGGGATCTCTGTTTGCTTTTCTTCCTGTTCTGCGTCATAAATGTAACTCATTCGGCAGAGCAGGGTCAACGGAAATACGGGATCCGTTTGGCGAATGTGCATGGTGAAAGTCATCGTTTCACCGAAAAGTTCCACGATATCAGCCCGGCATACCTCACGACCCTTTTTATCGAGCAAACGCAAGCCGAGGTCCGGTTTGGTATCGCTGCGGTCCAGTTCAACCATCACCCTGACCTTGCGGCGATCTTCAGAGAGTTCGGCAGAAAGATCGGTAATATGTGCAGGATGCTCCGGGATCGATCGTTTTCGCGGTTCGATGGTTTCATCACTCATAGTGGATTCCTCATTTTGTGATCTTGCGGCACTCCATGTAAAAACGTTTTTCGTGAGCATCGCCCATCGAGAACGTTTTGCGCGGAAGGGCGCCATCGAGGATGACCGTTTTGAACAGATCGCTCTTGGGCATACCGGCCAGGTAGAAACCGGCATTCCCGCTTTGAGAACCGAACTGGCAGACCACGTCATCCCCGTGGACGTAATCGATCTGACCGACGTTTCCGCTTTTGATCCAATCATCCAGGAATGCCTGCAGAGTGCCTACCGGGAGGTTCGTCTTGGGGTTCTTAACGGTGACCACCAGGTAGGTACCGGCTGTGATCAGACCAAATGAATGTCCGGCATTTTTAGCGGACTTCACTTTATGGATCATCTCGTTCTTATTGTTGGTAATGGTCAGACTGACGTTGGTGCCAAAGTAATGCTTCAATTGGGCGATCGGATCGCCCTTTATGTCAAAAAGCACACGATGAATCGGTTCAAATTCCAGACCGCGGTCGTGGACGTTTTCGATCTCCACCAAAGCGTAACGGGCAGGATGATCCATGCCGACTTTGGGTTTGAGTGTTTCCCAGATCGACTTGGCTGTGGCAAGTGAATGGTTGCCGTCTCCGACCGCAAAGAGCAGAATCCCTTCCGACGGGCTGACGCCATATTTCTTTTCAAATTCATCCGGCATGGCCAGTTGTTCAAGTGCGGTGATCACTTTTTCTTCCAGGGATTTATCGGCGACAAAATGTCCGGTAAGGTGGCCGCTGTTTTGCATCAACTCGAAATCGTAGGCAAGGGGAAGGGTGTTTTTTTGTTTTTCAATCGTACCGATGAGCTTGTCTTCGGGATCGTCAACCAACACCAGGATGTGGGGCAGCTCAATGGCTGCACCTTCACGGATTTTTATGCGCGGCGGCAGGCGATCCAGAATGGTCCCTTCGGTGGCGCGGATCAGTGATTTGGAACCTTTATTGAAATCGTATTCTTCAAGGTCAAGCGCGAGCATCAGCCCGCGGCGGGTTTTTCCATTCACGGTGCGTTCAACGTAGATCAATCCCTCATGTGGTTCAAGCGTGCCGTCTTCCAAATAGGTTCGCATCTTTGCCTGGGTCGTTTGGACACGTACATTTTCTTCTGTGGTGCCGAGATAGACTTCAGGCAGGATCATGTGATACGTTGAAGGAGCCGAACCCACGGTTTCATTAATGGTTTTCCAGTATTCCGGTTGAGACGTGAACTGGTCGCAG
This sequence comes from uncultured Anaerolinea sp., assembly GCA_964456715.1. Lineage (GTDB taxonomy): Bacteria > Chloroflexota > Anaerolineae > Anaerolineales > Anaerolineaceae > UBA6107. The sequence continues at coordinate 2,784 of CAYWCH010000014.1, forward strand.
GCGATCACCGCCCATTTCGTCAGATCAGTCCCTTTCTTGGGGAGGAGGATATCAGCGATTTGAATACCAACATTTGGGTAATTACGCATTTAAACCTCGAAGAATGGATTCTTAATAATTTTACCAGAGGAGAAAAGAGAAAACCCCGACAGTGAGGTTCGTCAGGGTTGTTAAGAGCAAAATAACGAAATTACATTCCGGCCATCCAGGCCAGGCCCAGAGCCCCCGGACCGGCATGGGTGCCGATCACCGGACTGATGTCGGCGATCAGCGATTCAGTGACAAGGCTGTAACCAAATCTCGCAACGGCTTTTTCCAACAACTGACTGGCTTCATCATACGAATTTCCATGAATGGCACACAAACGGACGGGTCCTTCAGTGTTGTCTATTTTGATCGCCACAAGATCAAGCAGACGATCGAGGGTTTTACTTAATGTTCGCACGCGTTCCACCGCTTCGATCTGACCATCGCCGATTTCAAGCAGGGGTTTCAGTTTCAACGCGGTACCCAAGAAGGCGGCAGCGCCGCCAATACGGCCGCCGCGCTTCAAGTATTCCAGGGTATTCACGGCAAAATATACGCCAGTCTGGGCTTTAGCTTTTTCAGCGACAGCCGTGCATTCCTGCAGCGAACCACCGTTGGCCGCCAGACGTGCCGCTGCCATCACCTGGAAACCCATGGCCATGCTGGTGCTCAGCGAATCGATCAATTCAATGCGAGCACCCGGAAAGGCACGTTTCGCCTGGATGGCAGAATCAAGTGTACCTGACAGTTTGGATGAAATATGGATACTGAGGATGTCATATCCCTTCTCGATCAACTCTGCGTATTCCCGTTTAAATTCTTCGGGAGTGGTCTGAGAAGTCGTGGGCATGATGGTTGCTTTCTCAAGATCGACGTAAAAATCCTTTGGAGAGATATCGAGCCCATCACGATAGATGCGGTGACCCCAGATCAATTGAAGCGGCAAAACACGAATTGGATTTCCATCCAACAAAGCGGGCGTGAGGCTGGACGTGCTGTCGGTAACAATCATTACTTTGGACATTAAACTACCTCCAAAATTCCATTCGAATTTGACTGATATAACCCGAAGAGTTGAAATTAGTTGCAATGGAAGCATCAGCCCGGTCATCGTGGTAAGCTTCAATTCCTTGACCTTTGCACCAGTACAGGCTAAAATCCGTCTCTAAGCATGTTGAGAAGAATCTGTATACTATATTAAGTAGAGTGCTGTGTGTTTGAGAATCTGACCGGACGACTCAATACCATTTTCCAGCAACTGCGGCGGAGAGGGAAACTTTCTGCAGCGGATGTGGATGCCATGCTGCGCGAAGTACGTCTGGCGTTGCTCGAAGCAGACGTGAACTACGGTGTGGTCAAGGAATTCGTTGCCCGGGTTCGCGAGAGAGCCATTGGAGCGGAAGTCTCACAGGCACTCAACCCGGCCCAGCAAGTGATCAAGATCGTTCATGAGGAATTGATCCGAACTTTGGGAGAACCCGACCGGTTGAACCTGAGCGGTGTCAAACCATACGCGGTCATGTTGGTGGGTCTGCAAGGCTCGGGTAAAACCACAGCGGCAGCCAAGTTGGCCAGCAAATTAAGATCTGAAGGCGAACGGGTTCTACTCGTTGCCGGAGACCCTTACCGGCCCGCGGCTGTCAAACAATTACAGACACTGGGCGAGAAGATCGGCGTGGAAGTCTTTGCCGACGAAGCTCTAAAACCGCCCGAACTGGCAGCCCGTGCCTTCGAAAAGGCACAAAAGGGCGGGTACACGGTTGTTTTGATCGATACCGCAGGCCGGTCCCAGCTTGACCAACCGCTGATGGATGAACTGCAAGCGATCAATAAAAAAGTAAAGCTGGTGGATATTCTGCTTGTGGTCGATGCCATGGTGGGCCAGGAAGCCGTGCATATTGCAGAGGGCTTCCGTGATACAGTCAAGATTACCGGTCTGATCATGACCAAGATGGATGGTGATGCCCGCGGTGGCGCGGCGATTTCCGTCCGTAGTGTGACCAGCGTCCCAATCAAATACCTGGGAATTGGCGAGGGAGTGGATGCTCTCGAAGCCTATGATCCTTCCAGATTGGCTTCCCGAATTTTGGGAATGGGTGATATGATTGGGTTGATCGAAAAAGCAGAAGCCGCCTTCGACGAGAAACAGCAAAAAGATCAGGCGGAACGAATGCTCAAGGGTCAATTCAACCTTGAGGATTTCTTACAACAGTTGAAACAGGTACGCAAAATGGGTTCCATGCAGCAGATCATGGATATGCTGCCGGGGGGAATGGGTCAAAGCGCTAAAAACGTTGATCCACGTGAAGCGGAATCCCAGATGAAGCGAACCGAAGCCATCATCCAATCGATGACGCTCGGTGAGCGGCGTAACCCCGATATTCTCAACGCCTCCCGTCGACGGCGGATCGCTGCCGGCGCCGGAACAGACGTGCAGAATGTCAACCGGATGATCAAGCAGTTTCGCGAAGCGCAGCGCTTGATCAAAACCTTGCAGAAAACAGGCGGGAGAGGAATCTCTCGTATGTTCAAGTGATCAAAATGAAACGGCGGTTTTGCGCCCCCTTCAGCGCTCCCTCGCCAAAGTTGATTTACGGATCACATTAATTTGATCATTTTTAGTTACAGGAGATAAGCTCGATGGTTAGAATTCGTTTACGCAGAGTTGGTATGCGGCACCAGCCCAGTTACCGTATCGTGGTCGCGGACAAAGAAAGCCCCCGCGATGGCCGCTTCCTGGAGATCGTTGGCTCCTACAATCCCACCGCAGATCCCTTCTTAATTGAAGTTAAAGAAGACCGTATCTATGAGTGGATGAAGAACGGCGCCGTGCCCAGTGAATCGGTCACCCGTATTTTCACGAAGGTTGGTCTGATCGATCGTTTTGAACGATTCAAGAAGGGCGAGTCAGTCGAAGCTCTGCTTGCAGAAGCAAAGACCGCTTACGAAAAACACGCTGCAAAAGCTTGATCTGAACGATAACCTCGCAAGGAGGAAATTGTGAAAGAATTGGTCGAGTACATCGCCTTGTCCCTCGTAGATGACCCATCCCAGGTTGTGGTCAATCAAACCCGCATGGGTGGGAGAGACAACCTTGAGCTTCACGTTGCCAAAGAAGATATGGGCCGCGTGATCGGCAAAGGTGGCCGGGTGGCCAATGCCATCCGCATTCTGCTGAGGGTGGCAGCCGCTCGCGAAGGAAAACAGGCTTCACTTGATGTAGTAGAACCCAGATGACAGATCAACCTGGAAGTAAAGTAATAAAGAAAAACGGAACAGGCTCGCCCAAGACGGGCGAGCCTTTATCGATTGCTGTCGGCCGCATTCGCCGGCCACACGGTGTGGCCGGTGAAGTCATCTTCGAACCTTATCCGGAGTACTTGTTCAAATTGAAGAAGGGGCAAATCTTGCTGGTTGGGAAGCAAAGAGAGGCCTATTCGATCCTGTCAGTTCGGAAGATGGATCGCAATTTCCTGATCGCTTTCGATGGGTTGAATGATTGTGACGTTGTGGGGCATTTGCGCAACCAGATCGTTTATGCGCGTGAATCCGATCTGCGGGTAAAAGAAGATGGCAGCAATTATCCCCACGAGGTGTTGGGGATGAAAGTGATCGATGAATCAGGGAAAGAAATCGGTGATTTGCGTGAGGTCATGCTCACTGGGGCAAACGATGTGTATGTGATTGTCACCCCTGAAGAGCAGGAGATTCTGATCCCGGCTATTGAAAGCGTGGTGATCAAGGTCGATCCTCAAACTAAAACGATTACAATCCGTCCTCCAATTTGGGAGTAGACCCGAAAATGGACGATAAAGCATACTGGGTGGGATTTAATCTTGTTCGCGGTATTGGAGCCGTCCGTCTAAAAAATATTCTGGATCATTTTGGAAACCTGGAAACCGCCTGGAACTCTCCGCCCGAGGCGCTGATCTCTGCCGGTTTGCCGGGTAAAGTGGTCGAGAATTTCCTGGTGATCCGCAAACAGGTGAACCTGGATACGATCATGGCCAAGGCTGAGTCGCAGGGTGTAAAGATCCTTACCTGGAACGACGACATCTATCCCAGACGGTTGAAGGAAATCGCCCAGCCGCCCCCTGTATTGTTTGTCCGTGGCAGCATTAACGTGGAAGACGATTGGGCGGTCTCGGTGGTGGGAACACGCCGGGTCACTCCATATGGCAGGCAGGTAGCCGGCGAGATTGCCAAATTCCTGGCACAAAATGGGATCACCCTTGTGAGCGGGTTGGCTCGCGGTGTGGATGCCATCGCTCACCAATCAGCGCTGCAGGCTGGCGGCCGAACGATTGCCGTTCTCGGCAGCGGTGTGGACGTGATCTATCCGCCGGAGCATCGCAAGCTGGCCGATGAGATCATCCGCCAGGGTGCGGTGATCAGTGATTACGCGCTGGGGACGCAGCCTGAGAGTACGAATTTTCCACCCAGGAACCGGATTATTGCAGGGCTCTCACTGGCAACCATCGTGGTTGAAGCGGGTGAGACCAGCGGCGCTTTGATCACGGCTGAGTTTGCCGCTGAACAGGGCAGGGATGTGTTTGCCGTTCCCGGCAGCATCCTGGCTCCCCAGAGTGAAGGGACGAACAAGTTGATCGGGGATGGCGCCAGACCGCTGGTACGGATGAATGAGATCCTCGAGGTATTGAAACTGGAACAGATCCCGGAAAAGCAATTCACCAGGAAATTGATCACCGCATTGCCTGAAGAGAAAAAGCTACTGGAACATCTCAACCAGGAGCCTCTTCATATAGACGAAATTTGCCAACTTTCAGGCTTGCCTATCCAAACTGTTTCAGCTACACTCACAATGATGGAGCTGAAAGGCTTGGTCACGCAGGTTGGCGGTATGAATTACGTGGCAGCAAGGGAAGCGAAAGGGAGTTACAAGGCTTAACACATGGATGACCATTTTTACGCAGTGATCATGGCCGGAGGGGGGGGGACACGGCTTTGGCCGTTATCGCGAAAGGCGAAACCAAAACAATCGATCACCCTTTTTGGTCAGCGCACCATGTTCCAAATCGCGGTGGATCGACTCGATGGCTTATTCAGACCCGAACAGATCTACATTGTTACCATAGCAGAGCAGGCAGAACAGTTACACATGCAATGCCCGCAGATTCCGGCAGCCAATTACCTGATCGAACCAATGCCGCGGGGAACCGCTTCGGTGGTGGCGATGGCGGCAGCAGCGCTACGGAAGATCGACCCGGAAGCAATCATGGTTGTGTTAACAGCCGATCACTTCATAGAGAATGCCGTGCGCTTCCAATCTGCCTTGAGAGCTGCCTGCCTGGTGGCCAACGAGGGTTACCTGGTGACTCTGGGGATTCCACCGACATACCCTGCTACCGGATATGGCTATATCGAAAGCGGCACTGAGATTGGCGTATTTGACGGCATGACCGCAAACGAAGTAAAAGCATTCAAGGAGAAACCCGCTCTCGAAGTGGCACAGGAGTTCCTTCAACGGGGTGATTTCAATTGGAATTCCGGTATGTTCATCTGGCGCACGGATGTCATCTTGGAGAAGTTTAAGCGATTGATGCCGAGTCTTTATGCCAAGATAGATTTGCTCGAATCAGATCTTGGCAGGAACCACCTCAGCCCAGAGTTTCATCAGGTTTGGGAAAGCATCGTTCCCGAAACCATTGATTATGGTATTATGGAAAAATCTGATGAGTGTGCCGTAATTCCCGTCAGTGATCTAAACTGGAATGATGTTGGCAGTTGGGATTCCTTGTTCGATGTCGCGCCGGCAGATGTAAATGGGAATATCCTGATCCATGCCAGACATATTGGTCTGGATACGAAAAATTCCCTGATCTGTTCATCCAATCCGGAGCGGCTGATCGTGACCATTGGTATGAAGGATCTGATTCTGGTGGATACGGGTGATGCGGTTCTTGTCTGCCCCCGCGGAGAAAGTCAGCGTGTCAAGGATCTGGTGAATTATCTGAAAGATCATCATCTTACCCCTTTCTTGTAGGAGAGGATATTGTGGAAGCTTATTGTGTGCGCTGTAAAACCAAGAGAGAGATAAAAGATCCTGTAGCTGGATTCAACAAGAATGGTACCCCGGTGACAACCGGCACCTGCGTGGAATGCGGTACGAAAGTGTACCGCATTGGAAAAACTGAAGCCCACGCCGGTATGGTCTCACCCGGCAAAGCAGTCAAACCTCGCAGCGGCAAGCTGGTGATCGTTGAATCTCCGGCCAAGGCAAAAACGGTTGGCAGGTTCCTCGGAAAAGGATACACCGTCAGGGCATCGGTGGGGCATGTTCGTGATCTGCTTCGTTCCGAGCTCTCCATTGACGTAGGAAATAATTTCACCCCCAAGTATCGTGTTCCCAATGAAAAGCGCCCGGTTGTTAAAGAGTTGAAGGTTCTCGCCAAGGAAGCTGAACAAATTTACCTGGCCACAGACCCTGACCGCGAAGGGGAAGCGATTGCCTGGCATTTGCTCGAAGCTGCTGAGATCGATCCAAAATTATCACACCGGGTGGTGTTCCACGAGATCACCGAATCAGCCATCAATGAAGCTTTTTCAAACCCGCGCGATATCAACATGGAACTGGTCGATGCCCAACAGGCGCGCCGTATCCTCGACCGGTTGGTTGGTTATTCCATCAGTCCCATTCTGTGGGAAAAAGTACGCAGCCGTCTTTCAGCAGGGCGTGTTCAATCGGTGGCATTGAGATTGATCGTCGAGCGCGAACGTGAGATCGAGGCATTTATTCCGGTCGAATACTGGTCGATCAGCGCCGAGCTCTCCCCAAAGGGGAAGAGCCAGGCATACATGACACGACTGGCAAAGATCGACGACGCCGATCCGAACCTCTCAAACAAAGAGCAAGTCGACGGATATCTTGCCGAGATCGAAAAATCACCATTCACAATTTCAAGGATCAAGAAAAGCGAGCGCAGACGCAAACCCTCCGCTCCATTCATCACCAGCACATTGCAGCAAGAAGCCTCGCGGAAATTGGGCTACACCGCACGCCGCACCATGATGATCGCGCAACAACTTTATGAAGGTATCGACCTGGGTGACGGGGGAACGACCGGTTTGATCACCTACATGCGTACGGACTCAACGATCATTGCCGAAGTGGCTCAAAATGAGACCCGCGATTTTATCCAGAAGCAATACGGCGGTGATTTCCTGCCCGCAACACCTCCGCAATATAAAACCCGTGCCGTTTCCGCCCAGGAAGCGCACGAGGCCATCCGTCCCTCTTCAGTGATGCGTATTCCGGACAAAATGAAAGAGTTCCTCACCCCGGAGCAGTTCAAGCTTTATCAATTGATCTGGCAACGCTTTGTGGCATCGCAAATGGAAGCGGCTGTTTACGATACCTTGACCGTGGAGATCACGGCGGCGGGGCAGGCACACAGCTACCTGTTCCGTGCCTCAGGATCCACCCTAAAATTCCCTGGTTTCCTCATTGTTTATGAAGAAGCCGCCGACGAAGACCAAAAGCCGGAAGACAACGAGAATATCAAGATCCCGGCCGGATTGGAAGAAGGGCAAACACAGCAGTTGCTGCGGTTGCTGCCGGAACAGCATTTTACTCAACCACCTCCACGATATACCGAGGCCTCATTAGTACAGGTGCTCGAGGAGAACGGGATCGGACGCCCATCCACATATGCGCCAATCCTTTCGACCATTCAGCAACGCGGATACGTGCTGCGTGAAGCCAAGCGGCTTTCACCCACCGAAACCGGTATCCAGGTGAATGACCTGCTGGTGGTGTATTTCCCGGATGTGGTCGACCTCGGTTTTACAGCCAACATGGAATCAGGTCTGGATGAAGTCGCAGCCGGCAAGACAGACTGGCATAAAGTGATCGGTGAGTTTTATACCAAATTCGAGCCGACCGTTAAGAAAGCACAGGCAGAGATCCCGGTGCAGAAAGCGGAACTTGAAAAAGTCGGTCGTACCTGCCCAGAATGCGGACATGACCTGGTGATTCGCTGGGGACGATACGGCAAGTTCATCAGTTGCAGTAATTTCCCAGCCTGCCGGTTTACCGAGGCTTTCCTCGAAAAGATCGGCGTTACCTGCCCGAAAGATGGCGGCGACATCGTCCAGCGCAAGACCCGCAAAGGGCGCATATTCTTTGGTTGTGCCAATTATCCAAACTGTGATTTCAACTCCTGGAAACGGCCCATTGTCAAACCCTGCCCCAATTGCGGAGGATTGCTTGTTATTGCCAATAAGCGCGAAGTCCAGTGTACCGGCTGCGAAGAGACCTTCCTGCTTGAACAGATCGGCGAAGTTGTGCAAGAATAGGCATGGTAGTTGCAACGTTCAGTTATGGTGTACTTGCCCTTTGAACACATTTGTTCTAAAATGAATCTATTGATTAACGGGCAGGAGTGACCAGTAGGAGTCAAAAATGGAAAAGTTGAAAAACTTATTTCGCAAACCGATCGCTGCAGGAATCCTGGGAGCCATCCTGGGTGTTGCCATAGGTCTGGCAATCGGGTGGGGTTTGTGGCCGGTCAAATGGTATGACCTGGATGCCAGTACTTTGCGACCGGACCTGCAGACACAGTACCTGTGCATGATTGTGGATTCCTACAGGATCAATAAAAATGGAGCTGTCGCCGCGGCTCGCCTGGACGCCATGGGAAAGAGCATTCAGAGCTCTCCAACCATTTTTGATAATCTACAGGCGGATGGATGCAGCTATACAGCCAATGATGAGGTAATCGGTAAACTTAAAACTGAGTTAATGTCGATCACCCCCGCCAGCAACAGCAACACTCCTCAAAGCACTGCTTCGGCCGGTAAGCCAGCCAGTGGTGGCGCGAGCGGGATCCTTTTGGGGCTGCTCTGTGTGTTGTTCCTCGGAATTGGCGCTGCCCTGATCTATATTTTCTTCTTCCGCAATAAAAAGTCACGCGAGAAAGTCCCCGCCAGAATGGATGAGCAGGGATTTGAACCCGAACAGCAGGAAGATGAATATTCAGCATTTACGCCCGTCCAACCTGCCAAATCTTTTGACAGCGATTCTGACCGGCCGGCTGCTCACTTCATGACCACCTACTTATCCGGCGATGACCTGTATGACGATTCATTCAGCATTGATTCGGCCAACGGTGAATTCCTCGGTGAATGCGGTGTGGGTATTTCAGATACCGTTGGTGTGGGCGATCCCAAGAAGGTCTCTGCTTTCGAGGTATGGCTGTTCGATAAAAACGACATCCAGACTGTGACAAAAGTTTTGATGAGCTCCCGCGCCATGGGCGATGCCAATACCCTCCAGCGCCTCTCTGCCAAGGGAGAGCCCATTCTGGTCGAGCCTGGTAAACAGATCTTGCTGGAAACGGCTTCTCTCCAGTTGCAGGCAAAGGTGGTCGAGTTGGTCTACGGACAGGGTGCTATGCCCTCGGGCAGTTACTTTGACCGTCTGACGCTTGAATTGACCGTCTGGCCAAAGTAGTCAAGCAGATATATAGAACAAAACCCTGAAATGATCAGGGTTTTGTTTTTTATTCGATCTTGACGATCTTGAATTTCAGCACCCCCGCGGGTGTGGTGGCGTTCACCGTTTCACCCTCGCGGTGACCCAGCAAAGCCTCTCCAATCGGAGAATTGTGAGAAATGCGCCCCCTGGCAGGGTCAGCTTCCTGGGGACCAACAATGAAATACGTTTCGACGGGATCATTGTCTTCCTGGATGGTGACCTTGGAGCCAACGTCCACCATGTCTTTTCGCGGAGCATTTTCTTCAATGATCACCACGTTGCCCAAGATTTCGGTCAGTTCAGCAATCCTGCCTTCGAGAAACCCCTGGTCTTCTTTGGCTGACGCATAATCGGCATTTTCGGAGAGATCTCCCTGTTGAATGGCAGAGCGAAGCCGCTTGGCAAGTTCTTCGCGCGCCGGGCCTTTCAAATGTTCCAATTCAGTGCGCAGTTTTTCAGCGCCTTCTTTGGTTAAGTAGGACGGTTTGTTCATTTATTCTCCATTATTCGATTCGTTGCGTTCAGTCATTTTAACCCCTGTCAGGGTAAGAGGGAAGGATCAAACAGTTTTTGATACTCCTCAATGGCAAACCGGTCGGTCATTCCCGCCAGGTAATCGCAGATCGTCCTTTCCTTGCCCTTGTCCGGGACCAATTGCTGGAAATGGTCCGGCAGCATGGTCGGTTCGGCCAGGTAGGCTTCAAAGAGATCGGTCAGCACTTTTTCAGCTTTCTTTTGCATCCTGACGACGCGATAATGGCGATACATGTTCTTGAATAGGAAATCTTTCAAGATCCGGTTGGCTTGCTTCATTTCCTCACCAAATCCGACGACATTCTCAGACAGCGATTGTAATTCCCGCAGGGTTTTAACACCGGAGGATTCGATCCGTTCAGCCGTGCTCTTGATCATGGCGCCGACTTCGATGCCAATGAGCTCTCGGATGATCTGATGCCGTGTCAGATCGTCGAGAGGAGCACCTGGCGCGAGGAACGGTCTGGAAGCCATATCCCACAACTCGATGCCGGTCAACATTTCGGGAGTGATCAGGGATGAACGCAAGCCATCGTCCAGGTCATGGGAGGTGTATGCGAGCTCATCGGCCACGTTGGTGATCTGGGCTTCCAGGTGTCCGCGCAGTTCCGGATCGAAGGAGCTCACGTCTGATTTATCGTATTCCGTTTCGTGTTTGATCATCCCTTCGAGGACTTCCCACGACAGGTTCAGCCCGGGGAATTGCGGATAGCGGCGTTCGATCTCGGTAACGATACGAAACGAATGGTGGTTGTGGTTGAAACCGCCGAAGTCTTTCATCAATGAATTCAGTGTGGCTTCCCCTGAGTGGCCGAAAGGCGGATGCCCCATGTCGTGCGCCATGCAGATGGCTTCGGTAAGGTCTTCGTTGGCTCCCAGCGAACGGGCGATGGTGCGTCCCACCTGGGTCACTTCGAGGGTATGGGTCAAACGGGTGCGGTAATAATCCCCTTCGAAATTCACGAAAACCTGGGTTTTGTATTCCAGTCTGCGGAATGCGGATGTATGCAGGATACGATCGCGATCGCGTTGAAAACAGGTGCGGTAATCAGGTTCGGGTTCTGCGTAGAGCCGGCCTTTTGAGTGGTTGGCATGCACCGCGTACGGTGACAGGATTTGATCTTCTATCTTTTCAAGTGCCAAACGGTCGAATTTCATGATTTCCTCCTGGAACTCAAACCATTAACGAAGTACCTGATTTTTCACCGATCAACGCCTTATACAAGGCATCCGGCTCCTTTGCGGAAAAGATCTGAATCTTAAGCCCCGGTTCCTTTTTGATCATGGAAAATGCGATCTCCACTTTCGAGGCCATCCCGCCGGTCACGTCAGTGCTCTTCGATCCGCTCAGCTTCTTCTTTAACGCTACGTAATCCTCCCAACTCAGATCTGTGATTAATGTTTTCCGCTTCGGGAAATCTTTCCAAACGCCGGATTCGATCCCCGCCAGCAAAACACGTTTCGGATGAAGTTCCTGAACAAGGTAATCGAAAAGCTCCTCGGTGGACACGATGGTCCCGCCCAGGCTCTCATCGAAGGCTACGTCGCCATAGATAATCGGAATCATTCCATGCAGGAGGGCATATTTGATCTGTGAGGTCTTCCAGATCAGGATGCGCTGGTGGTCGCACACTCCAGCAGAGGAAAATGGGAAACTGATCACAGGGATCTTCTGCAAACGGAACCTCTCGATCACAATCTGGTTAAGTGCCCTGGCTTCATCCCATACTTCGGCAAATCCCAACCATTCCTGTTCGGTTCTGACCCCGTCGCGGGTGTTGAATTTCTTGGCAGGTTGGTGTCCGAAAGATCCGGAGCCGTGTCCCAATACTAATCTGGCAGACGGATGCTCTTTTCGATATCGCAAAATTTGTTCCACAAGCATATCGATCTGAGGAAGCAGGGCGGTATGTGCTGTGTCTTTGTCAGTGATGAGAGACCCACCCAGTTTAAGAAAAGTCAATTCATTCATTTGAGAGCCTCGTTGGTGGGCTGCACACTGGAACGGATTATGGAAACTGCCCCCGCTTTAACCAGGGATTCTTCCACTTTTTGAATGGAAGAGTGGTCAACCAGTGCCAACATATTGCCACCCAGTCCGCCCCCTGAAAGCTTCGCGCCATACGCACCAGCCTTAAGCGCAGCAGAGACAAGCGTATCCAATTTCGGACAGGATACACCCATTTGCTTCAGATAATTATAGTTCTGCGTCAACAATGGACCCATTTCTGGAATTGCACCTGCCAGCATGAGTTGTTTGATTTGGGCAGCTAAACCGCCGACTTTCTCAAAGAGAGTTCCGAACTTTAACGGAGACCGGGTATATTGTTCGTTGACCCTGGCAACTGCTTCAGCGGTCGAGGCAAGGATGCCGGTATCGGCAATGATCAAATCGAAACCCTTTGGGATCTCCAGAAATTCGATAGGTTGTTCCCGGATAAAGCAGACCGGTTTGGCAAAGCTGATGACGGTGTTATCGATCCCCGATGGATTACCGTGGTGGATTCTTTCCATTTCAAAGGCCAGACGGTTGATTTCTTCATTGTCCGGTACGTGCCCAAGAAATTCTGCCACCGAGCGAATCATGGAAACAGAAGAGGATGCAGACGAACCAAGCCCTGATCCAATTGGAATGGTGGATGATATGCGAATTTCGCAAGCGGGAAGATGGTCAGTATGGAAATGATCCATGATCAGTCGTAGACTGCGCTTGATGGGTGAGGCTTCCGGCAGACTGGAAAGATCCTGGTCGATATCCATTTGCGGGACAACGATCCGTACCTCGCCTCTTGATGACAGTGGTTTGGCGTTGATCCTGGTTTTTGTGCAGATTTGCATGATGGGCAAGGCAATGGCTGGCTGACCATACACGACAGCATGTTCCCCACATAAGATCAGCTTTCCAGGTGCAGAGCGAGAGATGGCAGGCATTCTAGAAAATGTAGAATATCACCAACACAGCCAGTGCCCATAAAACAATCGTCACCTGAAGCGGTCGATCCTTAAGTAGGAGTTCT
>CAYWCH010000014.1:15867-19618 GCA_964456715.1 uncultured Anaerolinea sp.
GTCAACATCATGGCGTAATTATCGGGCAGGTTGGGTGCTGAAAAAGTATAAAAAGAGTACGCGATCAACGTACAAGACGATACGATCGTCAGCAATTGATCGATCAAAGACAGTGAATAGCCATCAAGTACCTTGCGATGGCTGGAATTGCTTTCGTTAGTTAAAACGGTCATTTCAGCCCGGCGTTTGCCAAAACCGATATAAAGAGCCAGCAAACTCATCACAATGTATAGCCAGGGTGAGAACCGTTCCACCTGGATTACCGAAACACCGGCCACGACCCGGAGCACAAACCCGAAAGCGATGATCATGACATCGATCAATGGTATATGTTTGAGCCACATTGAGTAAGCCAGGTTGACCAGGAAATACACGGCGACGATGATCCCCAATTCCAGCGAAAGCAGGAATGCCGAACTAAATGAAATGATGACAAGCAGGATGGCAACAATGATTGCCACCGGTACAGGCAGTTTTCCAGCGGCAATTGGACGGTTCTTTTTTACTGGATGGTGCCGATCTGACTCGACGTCCATCAGGTCATTAATGATGTACACACTGCTGGATAGCAGGCAAAAGATCGCAAATGCCGCCAACGTCCTTAACAGGGAGGTCGTATTGGTCAGTTGCCTGTCAAATACCAGGGCTGCGAAGACGAAAACGTTTTTCGTCCATTGCCGTAGACGCATTTCTTTGATGATGTATTTGAACATGCAAATAATATATCATAACTTGACCATCGCAAGTAAAATTGATTTGTGGATAATATCCGGATAGACATCCTGCTGGAAGAAAGAAAACTGTCTGAAAGCCGTTCTCAAGCGCAGCGTCTGATCATGGCGGGGCAGGTCCGCGTGAATGGTCAGATGGTATTAAAGCCATCCATGAAATTCGATCCCGATTCCAAGATTGAGCTTGAAAAACCGCCACGGTTCGTCTCACGGGGTGGAGAGAAGCTGGAATCGGCTATGATCGCTTTTGGGTTCAGCGATTTGGATGGAAGGGTTTGCGCCGATATCGGTGCCAGCACCGGAGGATTCACCGATTGCCTGCTCCAGCACGGCGCATCCAAAGTCTATGCGGTCGACGTGGGTTACGGGGTGATGCACTGGAAATTGCGCAACGACCCTCGGGTGGTGGTGATGGAGCGGACCAATGCGCGTTATGTGGAAAGATTCGCTGAACCTGTTTCATTGATCACCATTGATGCCTCCTTCATTTCATTAAAAATCTTCTTACCGGTTTTCAAGAGATGGTTCCCGGAGGGCAGGGGTGAGGTCGTGGCTTTGATCAAACCGCAATTCGAAGCGGGGCGAAAGGAATCCGCGAGAGGTGACGGCGTCATCCGCGACGAATCGGTGCACAAGAAGGTACTGGAAGAAGTCCTGGCTGCTGCTGAAGCAGAAGGATTTGCTATTAACGGGTTGATCCGTTCCCCGTTGTTGGGACCCAAAGGCAACACAGAATTCCTTGTTCATTTAAAAACTCCTGCTGAAGCAACAAGACCAATCATCGAGTGGGTGAGTCAGTTGTTTGAATGATCGAGATTTGTGCATTTTCCATATCGTTTCTAAACTCCGCGAATAAAATAGGTTATACTATTTCAGATTATGCCTGCTGAGACAACCCGCAACTTCTGTATTATTGCCCATGTGGATCATGGAAAATCCACCCTGGCCGACCGTATGCTGCAGATCACCGGTACGGTATCTGACCGTGAAATGGTGGAACAGGTCCTCGATTCGATGGATCTGGAACGTGAAAAAGGCGTGACGATCAAGGCGTCTGCTGTTCGCATGGCTTATCCGTATCAAGGTAAAACCTACGAACTCAATCTGATCGATACTCCTGGGCATGTGGACTTCAATTATGAGGTCAGCCGTGCCCTCGAAGCCTGTGAAGGAGCTCTCCTTGTGGTGGATGCCACCCAGGGTATCCAGGCACAGACGCTGGCCAACCTTTACCTGGCCATCGAATCCGATCTCACCATCCTGCCGGTGATCAACAAGATCGACCTGGCTTCTGCACAGCCCGATGTTGTGGCAAAAGACATTGAAGCTCTGGTGGGTATACCGGCAGATTCGATCCTGAGGGTTTCGGCCAAAGACGGATTGAATGTTGCCAAAGTGCTCGACGCGATCGTGGAGCAGATTCCGGCGCCCAAGGGTATTGTCGATGCGCTGCTGCAAGCTTTGATCTTTGATTCTCATTATGATTCATATAAGGGTGTGATCGCTTACATTCGTGTGGTCGCGGGGAAAATCACCATGGACAGCATGCTGCGGTTAATGGCTACCTCTGCCGATCTGAAACCTGTGGAGATCGGTATCTTTGCCCCCGGCATGGTCCCCATAAATGAATTGAACGCGGGCGAGGTGGGTTACATTGCCACCGGGTTTAAATCCGTCAAGGAATGCCGTGTGGGTGATACGATCACCCTGGCATCCAACCCGGCAGCTCAACCGTTGCCCGGTTACCGCCATCCCAAGCCAATGGTGTACGCCGGGATCTACCCGGTGGAGGGCGAGGACTACGAGGAATTAAAGGAAGCCCTCGAAAAGCTGCAATTAAATGACGCATCGCTGATCTACGAACCGGAGACTTCGCAGGCTTTGAATTTTGGCTTTCGCTGCGGCTTCCTGGGTCTCTTTCACATGGAGATTATCCAGGAGCGCATCGAACGAGAATACGACCTGGATATAGTCGTCACGGCTCCCTCGGTGGAATACGAGGTGGTAATGAATACCGGTGAGATAGAACTCATTTCATCACCCGCCAAGCTGCCCAACGAAACATTGATTTCCGAGGTGCGCGAACCGTGGATGCGCCTGGAAGTGATCACCCCAACTGAGTTCTATGGCACGATCATGGACCTGGCCACAAAACGGCGGGCTACTTTCATCTCTCAAGATTATCCTGCGCCAAACCGCGTGCAGTTGAACTATGACATTCCATTGTCTGAATTGATCGTCGATTTCTTTGATGATCTCAAATCGCGTACGAAAGGGTACGCTTCGATGGACTATCACTTTCTGGAGTATCGAACCGGGAACCTGGTCAAATTGGAAATACTGGTGGGTGAAGAACCGGTGGACGCGTTGGCGGCTATCGTGCACAAGGAAGATGCCTATCATAAAGGTCAGGCTCTCGTCACTAAATTAAAAGCATTGATCCCGAGGCAATTGTTTGATGTGGCTGTCCAGGCTTCTGCTTCCGGTCGGGTGATTTCACGTGCCAACGTTAAAGCGATGCGTAAAGACGTCCTGTCAAAATGCTATGGCGGTGATATCACTCGAAAAAAGAAACTGCTTGAGAAACAGAAAAAAGGCAAACGCCGAATGAAGATGGTCGGCAGTGTGGAGATCCCGCAGGAGGCCTTTATGGCTGTACTGAAATTGGGGGATGATTGAGTACCGCGAAACGAAAACCAAGGAATGGATTTTTCCGCTGGCTGCCGGGGCTTTTAATCAGCGGGGTGGCGATCTACGCCATCTTTAAATTCATTCAATTCCAGGATCTCAAAGTTGCTTTTTCACAGGCATCCTGGCAATTCATCCTGATCATATTTGTGTTGGATGTAACCAGCATGATGGAGCGGGGGATTGCCTGGCGTTCCATTCTGGGAAATAAGGTCACCTGGGAGCAATCATTTTTTGGGGTGAGTGAGGGTTATTTTCTGAACAACATTTTCCCGTTCAGAGCAGGTGAGCTGGGACGATCATTTCTTGTCGGCCAGTCTTCGGGTCTGGGG
>CAYWCH010000015.1:0-17422 GCA_964456715.1 uncultured Anaerolinea sp.
GACGGCAAGAGCCAGGTGACCGTGGAATACGCCTACGGCAAGCCCGTGCGCGTGGACAACGTGCTCATCAGCACCCAGCACGCCCCCGAAATCAGCCACAACGAGATCGAGGAATCGGTCGTGGAGCACATCATCAACCCGGTGATCCCGGCCGAACTGCTGACCGGCAACCCCAAGATCTACGTCAACCCGACCGGGCGCTTTGTCATCGGCGGCCCGATGGGCGACTCCGGCGTGACCGGACGCAAGATCATCGTCGACACCTACGGCGGCATGGGTCGTCACGGCGGCGGCGCTTTCAGCGGCAAGGATCCCACAAAAGTGGACCGCTCCGCGGCGTATGCCTGCCGCTGGGTGGCCAAGAACGTGGTGGCTGCCGGCCTGGCCGACCGCTGCGAGATCCAGGTGGCCTACGCCATCGGTGTGGCGCACCCGCTCTCGATCAACGTCGAGACCTTCGGCACCGGCAAGATCGAGGACGAGAAGATCGCGAAGATCATCGCCGAGAACTTCGACCTGCGCCCGGGCGCCATCATCCGCGACCTTGACCTGCGCAAACCCATCTACCAGAAGACGGCTGCCTACGGTCACTTTGGCCGCGACGACATCGAATTCACCTGGGAACGCACGAATAAAGCTGATGCTCTTCGCAAAGCTGCTGGGTTGTAACCCCTCAACCACTGAGGCACAAAGTTCACAGAGAAAACCTTTGTTAGTAAATAAGACCCCCCGGTTGGAGAAATCCAGCCGGGTTTTTGTTGCCGGCTGATGAGAAGGAATTGAATTGTTTAAAAAATCAATTTGATTCAATTCACTTTTTCACTTGAAAAACCTTCATGCTTTCGATAACTCTAGGAACAAAAGAGAAACGAACACCTTTACCAAAGTTAATAGAATTTCGGTTTGAGAATGTAAAAGAACCTGAGATGTCAGGTTGTTAATTATAGAACGTTTTTTCTAATATGTCAAGTACAGGATAGATATCAATGGTTTTCTTCAAATACTCTGGCTTGCATAAGATCTGCAAGGGTAACAACGAAGGGCATCCCTGAATTTCTCCCACCCAAATAACCATTTAATTTACTAACATCCCAAACTGCATTTCCGAAATCGTCTACTTCTTCCTTATCAATATCATAAACCAAATAATAGTCTCCCGATGGATTAATGTATCCCAACTTATTCATTTGTTGTCTAGAAAATACTCTAGGACCCTGATTAGCAACCCGCCAAATATCACGTGTTATTAGTTGCCCTTCGGTATGCAACAAAATATACTTTGCGTCTGCGACTTCCCTTCTCAAACGTAAAGAACCTCGTGTTTTATCCATACGAAAATTATAAAGACAATTGTGTTTTATCCATTTATATTGATGCAAATCTTTATAAAAACCGATCAAAACGCTCGTTTCAATTGGAGGTTTTGCTCTAACCCCCATATCCACTTCTGGTAGGCTTTCATAAATTTGAAATAATGGAACATCTTTGTGTGATTCATAGAGGTGATAAGAAGTTCTTTCTTGCTGAGTTGAACGATTAGATAAATGCTCAATTACATCAACAATAAATTTTTTTAACGCAGAAGTTCCATCATCACTTGACGATGGGCGAATCGAAAAAGCGCCCAACCCGGGAATTATTTCATGAAATCCCCTCCATTGCATGTTTTCAGTTCCTGGGTAAAGAACATATGCCCCAGCAGTTCTTCTGATTGCATCTTTGTAAGTATGCATTTTCAGCAAATCAGTTCGTTTATATGTGCCTTTTTTTTCATTTTGGAAAAGGTAGGAATCATTATCATATTCAGCACCTATATCGGGGCCAAATAACTCATTTATGCCTTCTATACGATATTTTGCGTCAAAATGTATATGACTTATAAGTTCCTGTCGCTCTGCCTCCTCTTTATCAAACTCAGACGGCCAGATTGATAATGTAAAGTCAGGCCGCAGACTTCTTGTCCAACTCCCTTGCTGAGGATAGTTGCTAATATTTGATCCCAGGAAAGTTCGATTGTAGTTGAACTCAAATTCTAATTTCCGTATACCCTTCACTAATGATCCACGAATAGCAGTGCAAGTTCCCGTTTTTAGCATCAAGTTCAGACCATCATCGGTTTGTTCAATTAACTTCTCAAAAACATTTTTCTCAATTTTGAATATTGATCCGATAAGGTCCAGAAGTTTAAAAAATATCCAATACTCATAAAGAGTTGCTACATCTTTTTTTCCAGCTGAATATACATCGTCTCCACCACCCCATATCAACGAAGAAGCCAAATCAAGCATTAACCAATAAAGGTAAATTTCTCTATATCCCTCTTTTCTTTGAAGAACTGGACTATTTATTGAAAGAGTATACGGAGTGCTGATTTCTTTAAAGAAGGGATTATCAAGAATATTTGCTATAAATTTTGAGACTTGGTCAGACTCCCGTTTTTCTCTACTACCATCCTTAAATTTTTGGCTAATAGATGAGCATAAATAGAAGAACTCAGATACTGCGTACTTTATAAATTGATTCTCTGGTGTATCGAGCGACTCATGTTTTTCAATTGAGAGAATTCGCAATGGAATTGTAGGTGTTATTGAAGATAAAGGATGAGTTTCAGGAAGAATTACTCTATTGAATGCTGATGCTATTTGCCTAGTTTCATGAGAATCAATACTTGTAATATTCCTAATATCAGCAACTTTTTCTCTTTCCTTCCATGTTGTAACTGGTGCCGATAGTATTCGATTAACTGATTCAGAAAATTCATCAGTGTTGATCACCGAATTTAAGAAGGCAAACTTTTGATATAAGGTTCCAGGCTTAAGGTCATAACTTGGAGTCAAGTTCTGATATACCGGCGAATATTGTCTTAAGATCAACTCTGTACAATGCTCACAAATATCTTTGAGCATATATCTATAATCAGTTCTATATCTTGATTTTCTTGATTGGACTTCGAGTCTATAAGATCCGCTCAATTCATTCGTTGAATCAAGAAAGAAATCCAATTCTAACGTACCAGTGAAATTCCCGGGTGAGATTAACCCAGACCTTTGGTTTTTTTGGCAACTTCTCAACAACAACATTTTTTGTATCAAGGTGATAACCCTCATTAACCTCATAATAATATGTACACCCTTCTACCAATTGAACACAAGCCTCGCCATTTTCATCAGCCTCGTAATCACTTATCTCAGTCAGGGAATCACTGTCTGATTTTGGATAGAGCTTCAAAAGAGTTAACTTATTACCTCTAAATGGGATTACTTCAATCATATGTTCTTAAGCCTCAGCAAAACTTGTAAATCCATCCTGTATCAAATGCTTATACATGCGAAGCAGTTTTTCAAATGAAATTGGATATCGAACATTTTCGTCATCCAGGAAAGAACTCATTGAAGAGTTCAAATAATTGTTTATCACTTCTTCTTCTGAATTATCCAAGCATAATTTAATCATGGATTTAATTACTGGCTCGAGTTTCCGTCTTGACCCGTGGATTTTCGGTAATAGCTTTTGAACAATCGCAGCATCAGCAATTTCTTTTGCATTTATCTGATTATTTGCGAGTGTCTGAATTATTCCCCCAAAACGGAAAATTTCTGAAGCTGTTCGATAACCAAATTCAGAACCAAGTTTCTTTAATTCTATAAAGAAATCGATTAATATCATTTTCAATTCCTGTTGGTAAGGAAATGTATCTACCTTACTAGTTGATATTTCAACAAAACTTTCGCCCATATTTACACCTTTACCAACCAATACTCCAATATTGGCCTTAACTGGATCACCTAGAAAATCATCCATTTCGTTTTGATTAACTCTGAACTCTATTACCCCAGCTCTATCAAGAACCTTAGGACTAAACATGTATGTTGTTTCATCTACATTAACGGTTCCAATAATAAAAAGATTGTCCGGTATATGTATTTTGGAGGGGATTTCAGTACTGGAATTATCTTGAATTGCATGAAGAGTAATGTCTTCTCCAGACTCTATAACACTAAGAAAATCAGCAAAATACCTTTCCACGTGACTGAGATTCATTTCATCAAGGATAAGAAAGTAAGGTTTGCCATGGTTTTCGTCTTTACAAGCTTCAATAACTAAATCCAATACTCCTGTGTTGGGTTTTACGTATTTCCCTGTCTCAAGCGCATTCGGATAACCAAGCAATGGTTCACGGTTGGTCCAATCGGCTCCAATTGGTACCACACACACCTGATTATTATTAACACTTATCCATTTGGCAAAAGCTTGAGCTAATTTTGTTTTCCGAGAGCCTGAAAGACCAGTTAAAATTACAAAAGGCTTTGTGCAAAGTAAACTAATAAATCTCAAAACGGTTTCAAAAGGAAAAACTAAATTCGCTGAAACTAAATCCTCGTAGAATTTTCTGCTATCAATTTTATTTGGATGAGTGTCCCCCTCAGCTGATACGCAATCTTGATAATGCTTGATCACAAGCAGAAGATCTGCAACAATTTGGTCTTCTATTAAATTTTCGACTTTATATTTTTTATAGAACATCGTAGTTTTTTCATATTTTGCGCCTTTATTTTCTGGCTTATTCGGCTTTATCTTAACCAAGCCATTTGCTGGGATTGTTCCTTTTTCAAAACCTTCTATATTTTGTAAATGATCAAATACAAATTTTTCGTTTCTTTCCATCGTACTTGTAGACTGCAAAGTGGAGCCCTGGTTTAAGGTTAAGTACATGTCTTTAAAGTCGTCACTGAGCAAACAAACAACATAATATCCATTAGTTGCACCAGTCGATACTCTTTTATCAAAAATGCCCAACCATGGGTATGAAGTTGTAACACCTTGTCCAATCGAGCCTTTAACTTTTAGAAAAGACAGACCATTTGAATTTATTATCTCTTGAATTTGATTTGGTATAGATCGAACTAGTAAGTCATAACTCTCTAAACCACTAGATAATGGTGAATTGACTTCAGTTTGATATCGTTCGCAAAATTTCTTAAAATCGTTAGAAATTGACATTTATACCCTCCAATACTTCAAGAACCAATATATTTTTATTGTATATCAATTACAGATTCTATCGGTAATTTTTTGTATCGCCCTATGCTAAAATATCTCATCTTGTTCTCATTTTTCGGCTCCCGGAGGGTAATCCATGGCAGCGAAGGCCTCATTCAAGGAAAGACTCAAGTATTCGATCGACAACACCTTCTCCAAAGGTCCGCGCGCGCTGATCACATGGCTGGCGGCGGCGTCGCTGGTGATCGTGGCGCTGGGCGGGCTGGTGGTCTCGGCGCTGCGCCTCGACGTCAACGGCGCAGGCCCGGTGGATTTCAAGGAGGCGGCCTGGGAATCGCTGATGCGCACCTTTGACGCCGGCACCATGGGCGGCGACTCCACCTGGGGCTTCCGCCTGGTGATGCTGGTGGTCACCATCGGCGGCATCTTCGTCATCTCCACGCTGATCGGTGTACTCACCAGCGGCGTGGAAGGCAAGCTCGAGGAGCTGCGCAAGGGCCGCTCGAAGGTCATCGAGAGCAACCACACCGTCATTTTGGGCTGGTCGGAGCAGATCTTCACCATCCTGGGCGAACTGGTGACGGCCAATGCCAACCAGTCGAAGCCGTGCGTGGTGATCATGGCTGAAAAGGACAAGGTGGAAATGGAAGACGAGGTCGCCTCCCGGCTGGACTCCACCGGCAAGACCCGCGTGGTCTGCCGCACCGGCAGCCCCATCGAGGTGGCCGACCTGGATCTCGTCAGCCTCAACACGAGCAAATCGATCATCGTGCTCAGCCCCGAGAACAGCGAGGAGGCCGACGCCGAGGTGATCAAGAGCGTGCTGGCCATCGTCAATTATCCCAAGCGCCGCAGCGAACCCTTCCACATCACGGCTGAACTGATGAAGGCCGAGAACGGCGCCGTGGCCAAGATGGTGGGCAAGGACGAGGTCGAGATTGTGCAGACCGGCGCGATCATCGCCCGCATCATCGCCCAGACCTGCCGCCAGAGCGGTCTCTCGGTGGTCTACACCGAGCTGATGGATTTCGGCGGGGACGAGATCTACACCCCCGAGCTGCCGCAGCTTCATGGCAAGAAATACGGCGAGGTGCTCAACCTGTTCAAGAAGAACACGGTGCTGGGCCTGGTCAAAGGCGGCGCTGCCGCGCTCAACCCGCCCATGGACACCGTGATCGAACCCGGCGACCGGCTGGTGCTGATCGCCGAAGACGACGACAAGGTGATCCTAGACGGCACTCCCGCGGTGGACGAATCCGCGTTTGCTAGGGGCAGCGCGGCCAAAGCCAAACCGGAACGCACCGTGATCCTGGGCTGGAACTGGCGCGCTCCCATGCTGCTGAAGGAACTCGATAATTACGTAACCGCCGGGTCCGAGGCGCTGATCGTCGGCAACGTTCAGAGCCTCAAAGACACAGTCATGGAGTTGAAGGGCGAACTGAAGAACCAGAAGCTGTCGTTCAAGGAAGGCAATATCTCAGACCGCGCGCTGCTCGAAAGCCTGGACCTCTACAAGTTCGACCACATCATCCTGCTGTGCTACTCCGACGATTACGACTGCCAGAAGGCCGACGCGCAGACTCTGATCACGCTGCTGCACCTGCGCGACATGGCCGACAAGAAGGGTCAAGACTTCGCGGTGGTGAGCGAGATGCTCGACATCCGCAACCGCAACCTTGCCGAGGTGAGCCGGGCCGACGATTTCATCGTCAGCGACAAGCTGGTGAGCCTGCTGCTCACCCAGGTCTCGGAGAACAAGTCACTCAACAGCGTCTTCACCGACCTGTTCGACCCCGAGGGTTCAGAAGCCTACGTTATCCCCGCGGGGCAGATTGTCAAGGTGGATGTTCCGGTGAACTTCTACACCGTGGTCGAGGCGGCGCGCCGTCAGGGCCGGACGGCGATCGGGTATCGGCTGGCCGGTGAGGCACATAATGCCGGGATGGCTTACGGCGTCCACCTCAACCCGGATAAGTCCGTGCCGATCACACTGGGATTCAACGACAAGGTGATCATGCTGTCGGAAGAATAGGTAGTCTGTAATTGTTTGCGGCGCTCCCCGATCGTGGGGAGCGTTTTTTGAATCATAACCACGAAAGAGACGACCCTAAAAATCAGAGCGCGAAGACCGCGAATTCGCGAAAATTCCCTCACCCCCGTCCCCTCTCCACCTTGTGGAGAGGGGTGCAGGGGTGAGGTGATCTTAAATTCCTTGCTTTCCTAATAGAAATTCCTCTCTTGATTAATAGAACACTAGTGCTATAATAGAGCTATCTTGATACGGGAGGGTTGAATATGGAAATGATCGCGTGTTGTGGTTTGAATTGCGCGGCGTGTGAGGCCTACCTGGCGACAAAAGCCAACGATCAGGTCGAGCTGGAGAAAATTGCCGCGAAATGGCGGGCGGAATACAATTCGCCGGATATCACGGTGGCCCAGGTAACCTGCCTGGGCTGCAACAACACCACTGGTCCATGGTGCGGGCACTGCAGCGATTGCGAGATCCGCGCCTGCGCACAAGCAAGGGGGTTTACCACCTGCGCGGAGTGCTCCGATTATCCCTGCGAGACATTGACAGGGTTCCTGTCAATGGTCCCCCCCGCAAGGGAAGCTCTCGAAAAACTGCGCAAGTAACGCACCAAAAAACGCTCCCCGGGTTGCCGACCGGGGAGCAGCTTTATCGAATAAACCCATTTTTTTGCTTTTCGGATCAATAACCCATAAGGAAACCAAACCAATAATCGCCAATTCAATACACAGTGATGTAGAAAGTATGCAAGATGGTCTGCGGTTCATAATCATACCATCCATCGACGATATTTCCGGTGATCACATACCCATATTCAAGCTTGTAGGTCATTCCTGTCTGCCATCCGCTTATGGCCGCACCGATACAAAAACCCGGATACAATCCCCCATCCGTCTCTTCAATCGTTATATACCCAAATAGATCCTCATTTTTAATGGGTTCATCATTGACCCTGATAAAAAATTCCATGTTATTCAAATTTTGCTGCAAATAACTGTCAGTTCGTGCATACCATGCCAGCCAAATGCTCAAACCCTGATCACTCGGAATTTCAATATGATATTCCCTACCAGGTTCGATATCGTCCACATAATCAGCCAGAGATACCGCCTCTGGACAATCCTCTTCAAATTGACATTGGCTGAATATTAAACTTGCCTCAGTGGCGGCTGTAGGAGTGAAAGAGGATTCCGGGGTGACCGAGGAAGCTCTGGAAAGCATGAACATAATAAGCGGGTTAGTTAACAGGTTGATTACAAGAGGCTGTAAAAGGTTGCATGAAACGGTCAATAATCCAATTATGATGATGATCCCCGTCTTGAATGCTTTGTTCACTTTTTCCCTCCACGCAGAATACGTAAATGTTACAGTAACACTTCAATCCACGCAATAAAAACGAAACCTTGAGATTTGATCGTCGAGAAGATTTGAGATCATTGAATACAACAGTTCCTTCCCAGTGCTGATAACCTGAAAAATCTGGATGCACTTGAGTACATTAATGCAATTCTGATATTTATTATCTATTATGTATGTATTAAAGGAGTTGGAAACTTATGGAAAACACAAAATTGATGAAAACATACCGAAGTGTGACCCAGGGAACGTTGCACACCCTCGCGCTTATATTCATTCTTGGGATGATCGCCAACCTGTTCATCGAGATCCCCGAAGGCAGCGCCGGCAGTGCCGCCTGGAGCTGGGTGTTCAGCAACTCGGGAGTGATCGTGGCGCACATCATTCTGAGCACGCTGCTGGTGGCGATCGCGCTTGCGTCGCTGGTGCTGGCGTTCAAGGCGAAGAATCGCACGGCCATCCTGGCTTCGTCGTTTGGCGCAGTCTTCACGCTGGTGGCCTACTACTTCGGGGCGCAATTTGTCTCAGCTGGAGACTCGGCACTCAGTTCACTATTGATGGCGTTTGGTTTCCTGGGAGCACTGGTGAGCTATGGGATTGGGGTGTATAAGACGAAGAGTCAGGGGTGAGTGATACATCTGAAGTGCAAATACGTTATAAGAGCAAATTCCCCAAATACGATACAAGAGTAAATTCCCGGTTTCAAACTACGAAACCGGGAATTTTAATATGCGGGATTTATGTTAAACAGCGGCTTCGCGCTCGAGTTTGTCGGCCAGGGCCAGGTATTTCTCATGCACGCCTTCGCCGGTCTCTTCGTGCTCGACGGTTTCGAATTTCTCGGCGACCTCATCATATTTCTCAGCGGGGATGGCGCGGTTGGCCAAGGGGAAAAGGATGTTGTCCTCACGCATGATATGACCGCGCAGCAGGTTGGCATAACCGAGCGCGTTGGCTTTGATCTCTTTAATGCCGGTCACGTCCCCGGACTGCCATTTTTCGGCACCGGCCCTCATGCCGCGGTTGAACTAGCGTCCGGCCTCATGATCCGAAAGCATCACGCCAATCGGCCCACCCTGCACAGGAACACCGCCGGCCTCCATATACTTGAAGAGCACACCTTCCTCTTTGACGTGGTGGCAGCCGTCAGCGAAGTTCTTGATGAAGTCCGAGGCATCGATGAAAAAAGCCGGGCTGATTTTGCCGGAATCGATCTTGTCAACGGCGCCCTCCAGTGCGGAGATCACCCGCAAGATCACCTGATGTTCATCCATTAAGATATCGGTTGCTTTCATTTTGAACTCCTTTGATTTCCATCATTTTTATCATATCTATTATATATATTACCACCTTTTTTGTCCGATTTACTCAATAAAAATATGGAATTGTTAAATGCAATTCCCCGGTCTTTACGTTCAAAGAACCGGGGAGACAAAATTGTGTTTTCTCAGATTTTTCGTGGAGAAGATTCCGCCGATCAACCGATCAGGCTTCATCCTGCGGAAGCTCGGGTTCGGTGCCAAAATCGAGGATCTCGCGCACCTGTGACCCGGATTGCTGCGGACCGATGATCTTCTGTTCTTCCATGGTGTCGATGAGGCGGGCGGCGCGGGTGTATCCCACGCGCAGGCGGCGCTGCAGCATGGAGATCGAGGCCTTGCCCTCGCGCCGGACCACGGCCACAGCGTCTTTAAGCATGGGATCCTCGTTGACGACCGAGCCATCATCCCACAAAGCCCCCTGCTTGAGCGGAGCGTTGTTGGTGTTCATCATCTCGTAAGATGCCTTGCCAAAGGGATCGTCGGTTTGGGCATCAGGATTGTTGTAAGCGATAGCCTTCCAGTTTTCCACCAGGCGGGTGATCTCGCCGTCGGAGACGTAGGTGCCCTGCAGCCGCACCGGCGCCGGTGCGTCGGGAGCCTGGTAGAGCATGTCGCCGCGGCCGAGCAGTTTTTCAGCGCCAGGCTGGTCAAGGATGACGCGGCTATCGACATTGGACGCGACCATGAAGGCGATACGGGCTGGCAGGTTGGCCTTGATGAGACCGGTGACCACGTCCGTGGAGGGACGCTGGGTGGCGATGATGAGGTGGATGCCGGTGGCGCGGGCAAGCTGCGCCAGGCGGGTGATGCAATGCTCGGTCTCGACCGGTGCCATCATCATCAGGTCGGCGAGTTCGTCGATCACGACCACCAGGTAGGGGATGTGCTCGTCGGTACTCTTGCGGTTGAACTCGGTGATGTTGCGCACGCCGGCGTCTGAGAACTTGTGATAGCGCGCGTCCATCTCGCGGATCACCCACTGCAGTGCGCCGATGACCTTTTCAGCATCGGTCACCACCGGTGCGAGCAAATGCGGAATGTGGTTGTAGCCGGTCAGTTCCACGCGTTTGGGGTCAACGAGTACCAGGCGCAGGTCGGTCGGGGAGTTGGTCAAGAGAAGACTTGATAATATCGAGTTGACGCAGACGGACTTGCCGGAGTTGGTGGTGCCGGCGATCAGCAGGTGCGGCATGGTGGTGAGATCGGCGCAAATTGGCTTGCCGGCCACGTCTTTGCCGAGCGCCAGCTTGAGCGAAGATTTGATCTTGCGGTAGGCTTCGCTCTCGATCACCTCGCGCAGACCCACGACAGCAATCTCGGTGTTGGGGACTTCGATGCCCACGTAGCTGCGTCCGGGCACGGGAGCCTGGATGCGGATGCTGGGGGCGGCCAGTGCCAGCGCCAGATCATCGGCCAGCGAGACGATCTTGGCCACGCGCACACGCATCCGTCCGCCGCGCGACTCGATGAAATCGGGTTCGACGCCGAACTGGGTCACGGTGGGTCCGCGGTGCACCTCCACCACATGGGCGGGGGCGCTGAAGGAAGCCAACGTCTCTTCAATGAGGCGCGAGCGATCCTTATCGAGATGAGACTGGATGCTCACCGGGGTGGCCGGGTCGAGGACAGCCTCAACGGCCGGTAAAGTCCAAGGCTTCTGCGGTCTGACGACCGTGCCAATCGGAGCGATGTCAGGTTTGGCATCGGGAATGAAAGCGGGAGTCGATGGTCTGGAACCTGCTGGTGTCGAATTTCGCGCCGGTTCCTGCCGCGGCGCGGGTTCGCTTGTCCGTTTGCGCGGGGTGACCACGATCTGCGGTTTCTCACCCTCGCTGTGAAGATTGATGGGGTTGAAGCCATCGGGAAGATCATAACGGTCCTCATAAGCGGGAGCTTTGGATGAGGATTGCCGAATGGGCAGATTCTCCTGCCGGGCGGTGAGCGGAGCGGCTGCTTTCTTCTGCTCCACCCGCTTCTCCACCCGGTTGACGATCTCGGGGATGGGCAGGTCCAGAACGAAGATAACAGCGATGATCAGTGAAGTCACCAGAAAGACTCCGGTACCGGGCCGTCCGAGGGTGTTCAGTAGGATCTGGTAGAAGAAAGCCCCCAGGTAACCGCCGCCCTGCCCCAGGCTGGCGGTGGTGTAATCGCCCTTGATGACGAAATGGAACCAGGTAATGAGGTTCAGGAAGAGCAGCACGATCCCGACGCCCCTGCCAACCGAGACGCGCGGAAACTTCTGTACGTTGCGAAAGAGCATCCAAAGACCGATCGCCAACAGCGCCAGGGGGATGAAGAAGCCACCCCAGCCGGCGATTCCCTTCATTACATTGCTGAACCATCCGGTGAAGGAACCCTGTTCAGGGGTGAAAAAGCTCAACACGCAGACGACCCCCAGCACCGCCAGCAACCCGCCGACGACGTCCTTCTTCACCTCAGGCGAGAGGTGCTGCACCGGCTTATTGGGAACAGATTTCTTCGAAGAAGTGCTTCGTCCTTTGGATGAAGAACGTGAGTTGCGGGATTTCGAACTGCGGGAAGGAGAATAACGGGTCATAAGGATCTCTTTCGGTCACAACGGAAACAATGATATGAAGGCTGCAAGCTCCATACCATTTTATCATTAAGGAAAAATCGGATTTACTCGTGAAGGGAACTCAACCTGGGGTCGGTCAGGATCTTTTTGGTCGAGTTGAACGCCAGTTCGGGCAGCGCGTCGAGCGGAAACCAGCCGGCGCCATCCGCGTCATCCGCGGCACGCAACTCACCGCCGATCAGCCTGGCGCGGTAGATGAGGAAGATATCTGCGCCGTGCTGATGTTCGCGCCCGGTGAGCATGTCAAATAGCCCCTGCTGCCTTACCTGCAGCCCGGTTTCCTCGCGGCATTCACGTTCTGCGGCAGCGGCGGGGTCTTCGAGCGCGTTGACAAAACCAGCGGGGATGCTCCACAGCCCGGCGAAGGGTTCCATGATGCGGCGCACGAGGAGGACCTTGCCAGAATCGATTAAGAGAGCGCCTGCTGCCACCTTGGGGTCTTGATAATACACCCACCCGCAATTCGGGCAGGAAGCACGCAACTCCCCCATCAGTTCTTTCTTAACCAACTCCACGGCGCAATATGGGCAATACCGGAACGGCTTGCTGGACAAATCAACGGCGCTTTCTAATGAAGAAGGCAGCAACCGCGAAACCAACCGCAAGCACAGCCAGCCCGATCTCACCGGCCAGCAGCCAATTCACCACCAGCGGCTGCCGCGCAGTCGGTTCGTTCGAATCAGCAAGCTCCTTGCCTTGCACGGATTCATCAGGGATGCCGAGGATGATCTGGGATGTATCTCCGGATTTCTGTACCGGCGACTCCGTTCCCTGCACCATGGTCTCGGGAATGACCTCGCCTGTGCCATTCTCAGGGACCGACGCGATCGAGGGTCCGCCGCCCAGACCGGTGGCTCCGGCGTCACCTCCACCCTTGCCGCGAGCCCCTCCATCCATGCCCCAGTTGATCATCGGTATGGGAGTGGGAGAAAGCGCGGCACTTTCATCGCCGGCAGAGAGAACCATCGCCTGCGGTGCATCTGCCTGCCTCGTGGCAAACGGTAGCGCCAAGCGGGAGCCGGCAAACAAGAAAACGAAGAGGATCGCGGTCACCAGTGCTGCATAGTTCAGCGCGGGTGCCAGAAAAAAGCGTTGAGGTTTCTGCGGCGCAACCGCAGCAGAGAGCGTGAAATTCCGCGGCGCCTTTACTTGAGGCATGGCTTTCATCATCTTTTTCAAGCGCGAAAATTCATCATGCGCCAGTTTAAAATCCGGATCACCGGCAAGCATGGATTCGACCCGTGCCTTTTCGCGGGTCGAAAGTTGGCCATCCATGTAGGCCGATAAAAGTTGATAATCCTTGAATGAAAGTGATTTGCTCATGCCTGCTTCTCACTTTCAAGACGATATTCAGCGGGCAGAAGTTCCTCAAAACCGCGCAGACAATCGCGCAGGTTCAGGCGGGCGCGCGCCAGCCGGCTTTTCACGGTGCCGAGCGGCGAATCGATGCTTTTTGCCGCCTCGTCGTAGTCCATGCCCTGGATGTCCACCAGCACAACCACGGCGCGGAAATCCGGGGTCAGGCGCTCGAGGCAATGCTGGATGGCGTGTTCCACCTCAGCCTGCTCTATGCTGACCTCCGGCGTCGGTTCATCCGAGGGGAGCCAGTCTGATGAATCCAGATCGTCTTCGGCATCCTCTCGTATCGGATCGATGGGCGTGGTCGGGTGGCGCTGCTTACGGCGCAACTCGTCGTAACAAGAGTTAGTGACCATCCGCAGCACCCAGGCTTTGAAAGAACCGCCGCGAAACGCGCGTAGGTTCTTGTAAGCGGAAAGAAACGCGTTTTGAGTGGCGTCCTGTGCCTGGTCGTCATCCCCCAGGATGCGATAAGCCACGTTGAAGGCCAGGTCCTGGTAAGCCAGTACCAACCGGTTGAAGGCATCAAGCTCGCCTTTCAGTGCAGAATTGACAAGGGCGATTTCATCCATTTTTTCCTCACAAGGAATTGTATCCGATAATTCAATAAAAAATTCAACCCCTTGCGGTGTCATTTAGCTTAAGAACATAGATTAACTTTCCCTATTTGTTGTCTGCCATTAGCTTAAGAAATCTGTAATGTTACTAACGATTAGATTATCGTATACTTACCGTGTATTTTTATGTAATTTTTATGCTTGGAAATTATTAGTCTGATTACCGCGTGCTAATGAAAATAGCTTAAGACTTCCCCCTCCTCAATTAATGCGGAATCAGGCAAAAAATCAGCAACCAACCCGCAGGTATTTCGTCACCGGTAAAACCTCAGTTTTCATCTGTAACGATCGACAGATTACCACGATAACGACAATAGGGCCTGCAGGGTGGTCATCGTCTGATTAATGCTCGCAGCCCTTAAAAAGATTGCGAGTGATCATCACAAGAAAGTCAGGTCTGCATTGGAAGACAGATGGTACGTCGTTCATAGTAAACCCAATATGGAACAATTTCTGGCAGGGCAATTGGAATCACGCCAGATAATATATTATCTTCCCCTTTTAACCGTAAAACCAAAAAATCCAAGATGCAAGAAGAGTAAACCCTATTTTCCAGGTTACCTTTTCATTCATGCCGACGACAGATCGGCAAATCGGCTGCTCATTGAACGCACACCGGGTGTGGCTGGACTGGTAAATTTCGGTGGTGAGGTTGCTTTCGTTCCGGACACCATTCTGAACACCATCCGCCAAAAGGTGGAACAAATCAACTTTACTGACGCCGAAACCTGCAGGAAATTCTCCAAAGGTGAAAAGCTAAAGATCCACTCAGGCCCCTTCGCCGGTTATGACGCTATTTTCAATTCTTCAATAGACGGTAGGGATCGAGTCAGAGTCTTGCTAACCTTGGTTGAAAAACGCATGCTGACGGTTGAATTACCGGTTGCGCATGTGATTTGACAAAAGGTGGACTGATCCTTCCCGGTAAGGAAGCCCTCAGTTCAACGGTCATCCAAACATCAAAATGACAGGCCAGCCCTGTCATTGGGGCGGAGCATGGATGATCACCAATGATGAACGAACTCAGCGCGAAGGACAATTAATTCCGAATTGTGTAGATGAAAGGTAAATCAAATGCCAAGTGTTCTCTTCGTTTGCACAGCCAACCAATTCAGATCGCCTCTATGTGCTGCGATCTTCGAAAACCTCCTTCATGAGAATGGCATCGCAGATGGTTGGACAGTAAAAAGCGCCGGTACCTGGGTCAGTCACGCAAGTAAAGCTCACCCGGCTGTCATTCGTGGAGCGAAAAAAATTGGCCTGGACCTGACCCGCCACGAATCCCATGAAATCACCGGATCCATGATCGAAGGCACAAACCTTGTGGTGGTGATGACCCAAAGCCAAAAAGAAGCTTTGCAGATCGAGTTCCCGGAAGAAAAAATGAAAATGGTCATGCTTACTGAATTATCGGATGGAATGATCACCGACATCCCGGATCCTGCAGAAAATGGATTCATCGATGTCGAAGCCATCGTCAGAGATATAAATGAAGAAGTTGTTCGATCCTATGGAACAATCATCAAGCGGATTACAAAATAACAAGCGAATATCCCTGCCAACCAAATATAAGCCCATAAGAAACCAGGAAGAAGAAAAGTGCAATGAACGAAACCAACAATTTACCAATATCAACTGAACAACCAATGGATTATGAAAGCAAGGATTTGCGCCAATACCTTTCCATCCTCTGGCATTGGTTGTGGCTGATCCTGCTGATCACCATCAGTGCAGGAGTGATCAGCTTTTTTATTAGTCTGCAGATGACTGCATATTATCAATCATCAACGACGGTACTGGTCAACCAGGCGCCGGCAACACAAATGACTGATTATTCTTCGGTGCTTATGTCCAAGCAATTGACGAGCACCTATTCCGGGATGATGACCACCGATACCGTCTTAAGTGAGGTGGTCTCGCAACTCGGTTTGATCGTCGACCTGGATGACCTGAGAGAAATGATCACCATCACACCCAAAACAGATACCGCTTTGATCATCATTAGTGTTGAAACGATCGACCCATATCTATCGGCGAACATTGCCAATACCATCAGTACGGTTTTTGCCAAACAAATCCAGGATATTCAAACCCAGCGTTTCTCACAATCAAAAGAGACCATCAATCAGCAATTGGCCGACATTGATACCCAGCGAACTGCTTTGGAAACACAGATCAGCCAGAGTAGCGATGAGTTGGAGAAAGCGCGATTGGACGACAAAATTACGCAGTATAACGATCTGTATGCCACTCTCCTTCAATCCCTGGAAGAAGTGCAGCTCTCCGAAGCGCAGTCGGTTTCTTCAGTCGTGCAGGTGGAACCGGCATCTCCCAATCTGACCCCCGTAAAACCAAAACTTGCGCAAAATGTCATCCTTGCAGCAATGATCGGGTTCCTGCTGACCATAATGATCATTTTCATGCGCGAAGCGCTGGATGACACCATTAAAACCCCTGAGGAGATCGGCCAAAAATTCAACCTACCCGTATTGGGAGTGATCAACCGCTATGATTCTCGAAAAGGCGTCTTGATCACCGTTCTGGAACCCCGCTCACCCACGGCTGAAGCTTACCGCACGCTGCGGACGAATGTCAGTTACACCAGCGTGGATAAACCGCTGCATACTTTGATGATCACGAGCACAGAATCAGGCGAAGGCAAAACGACAACCATCTGCAACCTGGGAGTTGTCCTCGCCCAGAATGGTTACAACATCACCATCGCCGACTGCGATCTGAGGCATCCGAAATTACATACTTACTTCGGGCTGCCCAACCGTGCCGGGTTAAGTACGCTTTTTGCCCATCAAACAGAGATCCCGAATGGCGCGCAGCAGATCACCATGGTGAAAAACCTAAATCTCCTGACCACCGGGCAACTCCCTCCCAATCCGGCTGAATTGCTCGGCTCGAAGAAGATGCAAAGCATCCTTTCGGCCATGTGCCAGAAAAGCGATCTAGTTCTGGTGGATGTTCCACCGGTTCTGGCGGTAACCGATGCTGCCGTACTGGCCCCATCGATTGATGGCGTAATCCTCGTTGTTAGGCCTGGCAAAACGCGCACGATCGCGCTGCGCCAGACAATTACACAGTTGCGTCAGGTGAACGCGACGATCCTGGGAGTGGTGATCAATGACAT
>CAYWCH010000016.1:0-2590 GCA_964456715.1 uncultured Anaerolinea sp.
CCTTGCTGCGGATGCCGCGTTGCTGGAAGTAATAATCAGCCAGGAAGGCAAATTCGAGCGGAGCGACAGGGCATTTGATGGGCATCTCGGCGATATTGATCACCAGTTTGCCGCCCTGGAAGTTATCAAGGAATTTGTGAAGCGCCACGGCTCCTTCGAAGGTGTAGAAATCGAAGATGTTCTTGTGCCAGCCGCCTTCCTGAAGACCTTCAATCTCTTCCGGATGGATATCCGTTCCGGTGGCGATCAACAGTTGGTCGTACTGGATGACCCGCTTGCCGGCGCTCAGGGTGACCTTGTTGGCTGCTGGTTCGATGGATTCGATCTCCGACAGGACGAACTCAACTCCGGAGGGGACGTATTTGCGTTTTGGCTTGACGACAACTTCTGGTTTGTAATAACCGAATGGGATGAATAGAAAACCGGGCTGGTAGTAATGCTGCTCATCCTTGTCGACGAGGATGATCTTCCACTCTTCCGGGCTGAGCTTCCTGGCCAGTTTGTTGGCCATCATGGTGCCGCCAGTTCCGGCGCCGAGGATCAAAAAGGTTTTCATTGTGCGGTCCTCCTACGGTTATTGGGATATGTTTTCACCGGCCGTCTTGGCAAGAACAGCCTGATCATTAAGCATGTCTGCCAGCGATGCGCGCAGCAGATCGAGCGCCTGAACGACACGTTTGTCGGTCAATTGATAATGAATGGTTTGCCCGTCGCGCTCGGACCGGACGATGCCGCGTTCACGAAGGATCTTGAGATGACGTGAAACCGTAGGCTGCGGCAGCTCCAGCATCGAGGCGATGTCGGTCACGTTGCGCGGCCCATCCGCCAGACTGTAGATGATCATGATGCGGTTGGGATCGGCCAGCCCGCTGCAAACGTTCGCGTGCAGGCGGACCACTTCTTCGCGTAATGAATTGTCGGTCATACTTTCACTCCGGGCTGCTGTGTTGAATATGTTGCTTTATATTCATATATATGCTTATATGAATATATATAGTATATAACATTTATGTTCTTTTGCAAACAGGGAAATTTCAAGCCCGCATATTTTTTTTGTAGGAGCGGGGAAATGGATTCTTATCAATAAGCGGCTTTTTGACAAGTGCAATTAATCATGAGCGATAAACTACTGAACAGGGCAGACCATGTAAATGTCTAGAAAATCGCCATTTTTTCATGATTTCACTAGATAGAACTCGCCTGGGAAAAATGGATCGTAGACATATGATATGTATTCCATTATGAATTTCATGGCAGATGATCAGCTGGTTGTTAAGATATGAAATAAACCTTTTATGCTTAACTATTCCAGACCAATCTCTTATCTCAATTGGAATATCCTGTTTTTCTGGTTTTCCTCGCCCAAATGATCAGGCCAATCCCTAGTGCGCAAAGCGGCAGACTGAATAAAAACAGATTCCTATAGGCTATAACTGCGGGTTCAATTATAGGTTGGGAGAGTCCTTGAATTCCCATAACCGCATTATAAATAAAGTGGATTACCACTACAGGCCAGATACTTTCACCAGATAGGACTAAAGCTCCCCACCAAAATGAAATAATCGCTGTTTCCAATATCAATAACAGCAGTGATGAGATATCCAAACTAAATGCCTGCAAGATATGTGGAATCGCAAAAAGCAGGGAGGTGACGACTACGCTTGCAATTAAGCCCCGAGTTGTATTGCCCCACACACTGACAAAAAGACAAAGAATTAAACCGCGAAAAAATACTTCTTCGCATACCGCTACAACGAGTTGGGAAATTATCACGGTGCGTGATTCAGGTAATAAAGCCAAATTTGAAAATTGGAATGTACCATTACCAAAAAAAGAATAGAGACCCGCGGGAATAAAGTAGATCAAACCGGCCAGGGCAAAAAACCAAATTTGCCACCTTCCCTTTCGGGTCACACCTGATTCCTTTAACCAATGTAAACGCCATAATAACAAAACAACACCAGTTGTAATAACTAATCTCATGATCAAGCTAATGATGGGATCATCGTAGGATCTTTTATAGATACTTGAAATGATGCCAGTGGGAACCACCAATAAAATTAACCAAATAAGCGTAATTATGGATGCAAATATTACAGGATGTTTCTTTGCATGATTAATAATTGGCATTTTTTCCTCCATGATTTTCCCGGAATAGTAATTTTGCCAAATGACGCAGTTTTTTGTGAGGCACCAATTCTTCAATGATGAAAAGTCAATTATCTCTAAATAATGTAATTCCATTATACAGACGTGAAGTACTAATCTGGTTAATGGGAAATGCAGCATTTGCACTTGCTGGGATCGTGATGCACTTTCTCTGATATTTGAGGAGAAATTTGAAAAATCAAAAGATAGAATTCGAAGATAACCCCAATTGCATTCGTAGAAAATCTCGTGCAAATATCTGTGATATTACGGCAGCTTTATCTATTTAGTTAAATGCGAACCGCACAGCTATTGTTTTGAACTAGCTGTGCGGTCTGTACTTCGAAAGGTGGGCGCGATAGGGCTCGAACCTACGGACCTCACGGATGTGAACCGTGCGCTCTAACCAACTGAGCTACGCGCCCTTATAAAACCAGGCATT
>CAYWCH010000016.1:2690-7448 GCA_964456715.1 uncultured Anaerolinea sp.
TCTTTGCTTAACTAACCAACTGTCCCTTGACAGGGATCTGCGAAGCTACGCGCCCTTATAAAACCAGGCATTTCTTTGCTTAACTAACCAACTGTCCCTTGACAGGGATCTGCGAAGCTACGCGCCCGAAAAAAAACGGGAATTATTAGGGCATCTAACCAACTGTCCCTTGACAGGGATCTACGAAGCTACGCGCCCGAAAAAAAAGGGTATTTCCAGGGCATCTAACCAACTGTCCCTTGACAGGGATCTACGAAGCTACGCGCCCTTCCAAACATAACGATTTTATCATGCACCAAAAAGTGCCGCAAGGTTAGTGAGAATTTCCCTCAATGCAAACCAGGTTGGTGAAAAGCAGGTAAAAACACGTATAATATTAACAACTCCAAACATTCATCAAAAGTCGAAGTATCGACCAGTAAGTCATCGCCATTTTTGCCCTTAAAGTGGATTCTTTTCATTTGCCCAAGGAGACTTGCTGATGAAAATCCGAGGACTAATTCTTGTTTTGCTGTGTGTGATGCTTGTAACCTGTTGTGGACTGGATACTTCGGGGATAGGACCTTCCAGAATGATCTGGTTGGATGGCCCGGTTGAAGTGAACACCTATGTGGGTACAGCGGTGGCGATCACAGTGCATGCGAATTTTGAATTGAGCGTAGTTGTGATCGGATATAACCTCGTGGGAATGTCCAATACCCCGCTTACAACCGTTGCGGTATATCCAGTTGGGGCTGGCATGTACGAGGGAGTCACCTCCTGGACACCTGATGAACCGGGTGAATACAATTTGCGGGCGTATTCCTCAGATGGAGTGGTTTCTCATGCCCGGTATATTCGGGTTCTACCCTTGATCACTTCAACACCTGAATTGACCCCTGCAACGACGGCTGAAATGGTATTGGTTACTCCCACTGAAGAGACGCCGCTACCCGCTATTATTGGTCAGTTGCAGTTCTATGCCGATTCCTACACAATAAACTCGGGTGAATGTACTTACATTCGATGGACGAGCGCATTTGTTTCGCAGGTTACTCTGGATGGCGTTGTTGTTGATTTGACCGGAAGTCGGCAGGTATGCCCGGAAGTCACAACCACATATAACATAAGGGGAGTCTATGAAGGTGGAATTGTTGAAAAGAGCTTGACCATAGTTGTTATCAGCCTTCCTCAACCCACAACACCGGTCTCTGTTGCTGACACCAAGGGTCCAACCATTACAAATATTTCAAAATCGCAGGATAGCATTTTTGATGGCACCAGTTGCGGTGTGACCAGTAACCTGATCTCGGCCAAGGTAATCGATGAATCTGGTGTTGCCAGTATCACGCTCATGTTCAGGGCAAAAAAGACATCGCCGGCTCAAACAGGGGAATGGCGCAGTATATCCATGACGAAAGCAAGTGGCAATAATTATCAAGCCACACTGGGGATCGCACAGTTAACCGGCAGCCTGCCGCTTTATGCTGACGGAATTGTTGAGTTCTATATAATTGCCCGGGATAGTTTGGGTAACGAGACACAAAGCGCTATCAAAACCTTCTCCACCACGATGTGCTTTGGGTAATCTGGAGGGAACTATGAATTCCACAACCAGGCATGAGAATCCAAAGGCAAAATTTTGGAAATTCGTATTATGGGGCGTTCTAATAGTTTTTCTGGTTTTGGCCGCCTTATTTTTGATGTATGTCATCAAGGTTAGCACCACCCCGGTAATCGAAGTCCAAATGCCAGGGGATGGTGATTCAATTAGTCAATTTGAGCAAATTACCATACAGGCGGTTGCGACGCGCCGCGGTATACCGGTACACCAGCTCGATCTTTACATCGACGGAATTCTTTCCGGCAGCATAATGGGCGAATCGGATTCGTTAGCCGGAACATGGAGGTGGATTCCTCGTTTCGAAGGCTCACACATCATGACATTTGTTGCTACAAACAAGAATGGAGTGATGAATACTCTGAGGATTCGAGTAGAGGTATTACCTGTTGCTGATACTGATGGAGATGGACTCCCTGATTCACGAGATTCGTGTGCTGAGGTTTTTGGATATGCTGTATCAGGTGGTTGTCCAATAGAAGGCGACACTGATTATGATGGATTGATCGGCAGCGCTGATGCTTGCCCTGATGCGCCGGGTCCGGAGTCGTTCATGGGTTGCCCGATTCAAAGCATGGCAGATTCAGACATGGATGGCATTCCAGATAATGCTGATCTGTGCCCGGGTGAGGCAGGAATGTCTGAACTTCAGGGTTGTTCAATGACGAGCTGGCTTGCAGATCGTGATGGTGACCTCACTCCTGATTTTCTCGATCTTTGCCCGGATACACCGGGTATCCGTAGTGAGTACGGATGTCTGTTAATTAGCAATGAAGATAGGGATGGAGATGGTGTCGCTGATTTAGCTGATGTTTGTATTGATGAGCCTGGTTCTGTAGGCTCTTCAGGTTGTCCAGTCTCAGGTGATCGGGATGGAGATGGTATCGCAGACGATATGGACCGCTGCCCCGATGAACCGGGCCTTGAAGTTGAATTTGGATGCCTGGGTGATAGTTGGATGACTGATAGTGACGGCGATGGTGTTATTGATATTTTTGATCTCTCTCCGACGCTCAGTGGTGCCGTGGAATTGGCGGGGCTGCCATATCTGAACGATGCTGATTCAGATGGAATTCTGGACGCGGATGATAACTGTCCTTCAATGCCAGGGAGTGCCGCAGATTACGGTTGTCCAAAACTCCTCCTTCCAGCTGATGAGATCGCAATGCAAAACACATTTTTTCCAGTCAGTTCGCCACCTGCAAGCGAAGGAACTGGTGGCCCTGTCACCGGCGTGATCGTTGAGTCCTTCCCGAATGATCGTGATGGTGATGGCGTTGAAGACAGTTTGGATCTTTGTCCTGATGTGGCAGGTGAACCGTCAGCCAATGGTTGCATACCTGAAAATGACCGCGATCGGGATGGCATTCCTGATGAAATTGACCGATGTGATGATGTGCCGGGTCTGTATTGGGACGAGTACACAGGCACCTATCAATTGGGATGCCCGAGAGAAACACCTGGTACGGTTTCAGTTGAGCTGGAGGTTACCGCCATCCGAATTCCTGAGGAGATGCAGGGAGTTTACTGCTACGTCCTACCATCATCGGTAAGTTCGGCAATTCTTGCCGACCGCATTCCAACGGAATATCATATGTATTCGGTTTATCCTGTTTCAGGATACGGATATTACTTGCGTCTCTCTGAATTTTGGCCACGACGCACAAGTTCTTTCTATGAGACAAGTGTGATCAGCCTCTATGTAGCGTGTTGGGGACAGCCTGAGGGAATATCCATACCCGCGAGGTATTTGGGTGAAATCTACAGAATTCACGCCGTAGAAGATTGGGATTCACAGATACGTTATGCAGCCGGAACAGGTGATGGCATCATGTTTGAGGTTTATTATCGCCTTTGCAGAGGGAGTTGTCCACACTAAAAACGAAGTTGACTTTGATTTATCAAGGTCAACTTCGTTGTTAAGAAATCGCTTATTTATTTCCTCTTTGTTGATTGGATGATCAGATCGATCCACGAAATCAAATAAATGAACAACCCGATGAATCCAAACGTGGAGCCAACCTTGTCGGGGATCACGTCGTAGTTAAGGTTTTTAATATCCAGGTCAAGCGGATAGAAGCAGAACCCGGCTGCCATGGCGATGAATCCGACGAGATACAATCCACCGCGAATTTTCTTGCCATCGATCGCGATCTGTCCCATGCCGATCAGGTTGAGGAGGAAGGCGGTTACCCTGGATTTGCTCCCGGTGGATTCGAGGATCAGATCGATCCAGGAAATGATCCAGATCGACAGACCAATGAGACCGATCGAAGAGCCAAGCCCATCCGGGAAGATGTCACGGCCAAATATTGCCACATCCATATCAAGTGGGTAATACCAGAAGCCAATGATCATGGCGATGAAACCGGTCAGGTAGATGCCGCCGCGCTGGGCTTTTCCATCCAGAGCGATTTGTCCAATTCCGAACACGTTAAGGACGAACGCCAGTACTTTTGATCTGGCTCCAGTAGCTTCAAGGATCAGATCGATCCAAGATGCCACGTAGATGATCAATCCGGCAAAACCAAGTGAAGAGCCGATTGCGTCCGGAATAAAATCATAGCCATATATCTTGTTATCAAAATCGATCGGATAGAAGGCGAAACCGGCGATCATGATCAGCGTACCCAATAAGTAAAACCAGTTACGCAGCTTTGCGGTGCCGATCATGAAATGGCCTGCACCCACGATATTTAGTAGAAAAGCGGGAAGCAACTCCTTCTTTTGAGATGGTTTATTAGGATTGGGTACAGCCATTGGTATGGACACGCCGCTCATGCCAATAGGCAC
Source organism: uncultured Anaerolinea sp. (assembly GCA_964456715.1). Classification (GTDB taxonomy): domain Bacteria; phylum Chloroflexota; class Anaerolineae; order Anaerolineales; family Anaerolineaceae; genus UBA6107. Next base: position 7,084 of record CAYWCH010000016.1, read on the forward strand.
AGGAACTGAAGCAGGTATGGGAGGGATGGAGGTTTGCACTTCCACCCAGGTCTCAGGTGGTTCAACGTTTTGCGGGATGGGTGGGATTTCCACAACATGAGAGGGAATGACCGGTTCCGGGGAAGACACGAAGGCAATTTGAGCTTCAAGTGCGCTGCAAAACTCAGCCATGCTGGCATAGCGGTCTTCCTTGTTCTTTGCCAGCGCTTTGTATAGGATCTTCTCCACCGGTTCAGGCAGGTTTTGCACCAGGTTGCCCGGTTTGGGCAGGGGGTCGTTGTGCTGTTTGAATATCACTGCCATGGGGGTATCGGCAGTAAACGGTTTTTTGCCGGTGATCAGTTCATAAAGGATGATCCCCAGGC
>CAYWCH010000016.1:7458-17382 GCA_964456715.1 uncultured Anaerolinea sp.
TAGATATCCGTCCGGCCGTCGATATTGGGTTCACCCATGCATTGTTCCGGTGACATGTACTCAGGGGTGCCGATACCCACGCCAAAGCCGGTCAGGGTGGTGCCATCATCCCCCTCGAGCAGTTTGGCAATGCCGAAATCAGACAGCATGGGTTGACCCTGCGTATTCAGGAGAATGTTGGCGGGTTTGACGTCGCGATGGACCACTCCCAACCTGTGCGCATAAGCGAGAGCTTGCGCGACCGGCAAAAGCATGCGGCAGGCATCCTGCCATGGCGCGGGTTTGCCCATGATCTGTTTCATGGTTCCACCCGGTATGTATTCCATTACCAGGTAAGGTGCGCCTTCATATTCACCGTAATCAAAAACCTTGATGATGTTCGCATTCGAGAGCTTTGCCAGAGTTTTCCCTTCTCTGGTAAAACGTTTTTGAACGTGTTCAAGCGCCGTTGGACCGAATACATCGTTTCGAATGATCTTAATGGCAACATCGCGTTCGAGGCGTGTGTCATACCCTTTATATACGGTGGCCATACCACCCTGACCTAATTGCTCTACTACATGGTACCTTTCAATATTCTTTCCAATAATATCCATAAATACATCCCCAAAAATTGAGTTTTTCCAATTATATAGTTATTGGCAAAATACAACAATAAACCCCACCGAAGTGGGGTTTTTTTATCAATTCTTTTACTGTCAGATCAGGGTTTCAAGAACGGACTCTCATCATCTGCTGGATTGATGGTCAGGTTCACCGGGTTGCTGCCATCGGCGTTCATAATGTAGATCTCCCAATTGCCATCGCGGTTGGTCTGGAAGAGGATCTTACTGCCATCCGGTGACCAGGTTGGATTGGAGCTGTCACCCAGTCCGTTGGTAAGATTGATCTTTTCCAATGTGTTTACGTCGATCACCCAGATATCTGTATTCGTGCCATTGGACATACTGTAGGCGATCTTCGTTCCGTCAGGGGACCAGGCTGGCGCGTAATCCCTGCCGCCGTCGTTGGTTAACCTGCTCAAACCGCTTCCATCGTCTTTCATGATGTAAAGGCTGTCGTACCCGGTATTGCCGCGGTCCGACACGAAGGCGATATATGATCCGACTGGCGACCAGACCGGATCTGAGTCACTGCCGGGATCGTTGGTGAGTTGAACCTGCCAACTGCCATCAGCGTTCATGATATGGATATCATTGTTCTCGTTGACATAGGCAGAATAGACGATCTTACTGCCATCGGGTGACCACGATCCGCACGCATAGCTGTGATCCAAATCGTTGGTGAGATCGATCACTCCCGTTCCATCGGCATTCATCACGCCCACGTAGCTTTCGGTAAGTCCCCACCCGTTGAACAGGATCTTGCTGCCATCGGGCGACCAACCGCAGGGTTCGCAGGTGGATTCTCCGTTGGTCAGGCGGAGGGTGTTTGTCCCATCCAGAGACATGACATAGAGGTCTTGATAATCGCCATCACGATTCGAGCGGAAGAGCAAATTCGCTGCACTGACCGGAGTAGGTGATGACGGCGATGCGGTGGCCGGTAATTCAGTTTCGGTTGGAGATGCGGTAGGCATTGTTTCGGAAGGTACTGGTGTTTGCGAAGCAGCATTTATACATCCGGCTAGAATGCTGGCTGTGAGTAATAAACAAACACAAATCAAGGTACGTTTTTTCATATGATCTTTTCTGATTTCAGGATTACGGTGTTACCGTAATCGATTTCGAAACAGATGTGCCGGCCTGACCATCCTTGGAATACAGTGTTACGGTGATGGTCAGTGAGTCGCCATCCAGGTCATACGGGAATGGCACACTGAAATTTGATACCATACCCGGTTCACCGGTGGTCAGATCACCTTGCTGTTGATCGATGGCACAGCCATCATAGCTGGTGAAATCATCCGAAGATTCGACCATCTTGTCACCGGTGTCGTTATCGACCACCTTGATTGTGATGGATTTCCAGGTGAGGTATCCCGTATTCGTCACCAGCACACGGACAAAATAATTTCCACCGCAATTGCTGATGCCATTGAAACTGAGCGAAAATCCCGCATCGCTGGTGGGTGTGATGGTGGGGGTGTTGGTCGGGTAGGGCGTGATTTTCGCCACGGAACTCACATCACCGTTGATCACAGTGACAAGGCTGAGCGGCACCCAGCAGTAGTGTGCACTGGTATCAACGTACTTGACATAGAGATATTGGCCATCCATGCTCTGACCAACCACCTGCGCCTGGTCGCCCGCCTCGAAGGTCTTGATCAGATAGTACGAGGTTCCGGGGCCAAAACGGCAGTTGCTGTTTGTGCTGAACGATACCCAGATGCCATTGAGGGTGGGGGTCATCGTGGGCGGATTGAGCGTAGCTGTGTTCGTGGGGAGTGCTGCGATTTCGGCAGTATTGGTGGCCTGTTCGACCTCCTGACCGGAAACAGCCGTCAATGTTCCGGAAAGCTGTGTCAGTTGGACATTCTGAGCCACCATGGTGTTGAGAGTATCCGTATCCACCGTGGGTACAGTGGTGGTACAGGCTGCCATAGCCAGAATAAACAGACCAAGGACAGCCCAGATGATTTTCTTGTTTATCATAGTTTCCTCTTTCTCCAAATGATGCATATCTCTATCATAACTTCAAAAAAGGCTTTTACAATGATCGAGATATGGAGGAAAATGAATTTTAAGAGAATCGGAGGGGAGTTATATCGCTTTCAACTTAGGCATATAATATCAGTATCTCAATTTTTATCAGGAGCTTATATGTCAGAACAAAAACCTCCAAGGTGGGATTTGAGCAATGTCTATCCTTCACTTTCGTCAAAGAAATACTCCGACGACCTTGCGAAATTAAAGAAGTTGATCAAAGAACAGGATGCATTCCTGGACAAACTTCTGGCCACTACCGATGCAACAACCTCAAACGAGGTTCTGGCAAAATTCGCCGGTGAAATGATCGAACGCAGTAACGCGCTCTTGATGATCCGTATGACATTGTTGGCATATCTTGAATCTTTTGTCACCACCGACACCTACAACAAAGAGGCGCTGGCTAAACACTCCGAATTCGACCAGGTGGCTGTTGGTGTGGATAAGATCGAAGTAAAGGTCCGCACGTGGGTAGGGAGAGTGGCTGACCGCTTGAATTCCTTCGTGGATTTGGATGCCACCGTCAAAGCACACAGGTATTTCCTCGAAGAATCCGCAAAAGCCAGTCATTACCTGATGTCCGACAAAGAAGAAATGCTGGCTGCCGACCTATCGCTGAGCGGATCCACTGCCTGGACCAAATTACAAAGCACGGTCACTTCGCAGCACAGCGTTCCTTTCGAGATTGATGGCAAGATCCAAAAATTACCCATGCCCGCGCTGATCAACCTGCATTCGCACCCGGATGAAGAAGTGCGCCGAAAAGCCTACGAGGCAGAGAACCAGGCCTGGAACACATTAAAAGAACCACTGGCTGCCTGCATGAACGGCATCAAGGGTGAGGTGAACACGCTGAACAAGCGCCGCGGACGTGAGGATTGCCTTCAAAGCGCCATCGAGATCTCACACATCGACCGTGAAACCCTCGAAGCCATGCTCTCGGCAATGAAAGATTCCTTCCCGATGTTCCGAAAATATTGGCAGTGCAAAGCCAAGCGCCTGGGCAAGAAGAAGCTGCCCTGGTGGGATCTGTATGCTCCCGTTGGTGAATCGAACACGGTTTACACGTTTGATGAAGCCAAAGCCTTCATCCTGCGGCATTTCGGAGAGTTTTCACCACGCCTGGGTGAGTTTGCCAAGCGGGCATTCGAGAACAAATGGATCGACGCCGAACAGCGCGACGGCAAGGTCGGCGGCGCTTTTTGTATGGAAGTACCCGGCGTCGGAGAATCACGCATTCTGGCGAATTTCGATGGATCGCTGGACCAGGTTTCCACCATCGCTCACGAACTAGGCCATGGCTTCCATAACGATTGCGCCATTCGCGCGCGCAAGACCGAGATCCAGAAACTCACTCCCATGACCCTGGCCGAGACTGCTTCGATCATGTGTGAGACCATTGTCAGCCAGGCTTCTCTGAAAGAGGCCAAGAACGATTCAGAACGTCTCGCCATTCTTGAGACCAAATTGTGCGGGGATTCCCAGGTGATCGTTGACATCTATTCCCGCTACCTGTTTGAAAAGGAAGTCTTCGAGAGACGCGAAAAAGCAGAGCTCAGTTCGGATGAACTCTGTGAGATCATGGAAAACGCCCAGAAAGCTACCTTCGGCGATGGGCTGGATGAGAGATTCCTGCAAAAGTGGATGTGGACCTGGAAGCCGCATTATTACTCCGCCCAGTTGTCCTTCTACAACTTCCCCTATGCCTTTGGGCTGCTTTTTGGCACCGGATTGTATGCCATTTATCAACAACGCGGCGAAGCGTTCATCGAAGATTACATCAACCTGCTGGCGAGCACCGGCGAAGCCTCCGCGGCCGACCTGGCAGCCCGCTTTGGCATTGATATCCGCAAGAAGAAATTCTGGCAAGACAGCCTGAAGATCATCGGCGCGCAGGTGGACGAATACATCAAGATCAAGTAAGTAAAATTTTCAAAGAGGAGCGGTTTGCCGCTCCTCTTTTAGGATAAAAACCCCGGTGGGTTGTATAATCTTGAACATGATCTTCGAAAGAAGCAATGCCCCTATAATTTTGGTTCGCGGTGGCGGCGACCTGGCCAGCGGTGCGGCACTGCGGCTGCAGCGGGTTGGATTTCGCGTGCTGGTCACAGAACTGCAGGGTCCCCTGGTGGTGCGCCGTTTGGCGTCCTTTGCACAGGCTGTGTTTGATGGTAATTACCTTCTTGAAGAGGTTAGGGGGACGTTGGTCAGCAATGCCGAAGACGCTCTTGCAGCAATGAACAATGGCGAAGTGGCTGTAGCCATCGACCCGGAGTTGCATCTGATCGCCGGCTTGAACCTGTTCGCCGTGGTTGATGGGCGTATGCTCAAGGACAAGACGGATGGTAATCTGACTGCTCACTGCGTGATCGGTCTTGGTCCCGGGTTCACAGTGGGCCAGAATTGCCATGCGGTCATCGAGACAAACCGCGGTCCGTTCCTGGGGCGTGTCTATTGGGAAGGTAATGCTGAACACGATACCGGGATTCCGGAATCGGTACGGGGTTTCAACGTCGAACGTGTCCTTTATGCACCCGAAACGGGGGTCGTACACGAGAAAGCCGGGATTGGTGCAATCCTGGAAAAGGACGCGCTGATCGCAGAAGTGAGTGGCGCTGAGGTTAGGGCAAAATTCAAAGGCGTCTTGCGTGGGCTGATCCATGAAGGATTGTCTGTCAGACAGGGGATGAAGATCGGCGATCTTGACCCACGCTGCGACCCGCGGCTGTGCCGATTGGCTTCTGATAAAGCACTGGCCATTGGCGGCGGTGTGGTGGAAGCAATTCTGACGATGCTGCAGAAAGAATCGTCCTCATGAATCTGGTGGAAGCCATCCAGCCAGCGCTTCCGGCAAGGATCGCTATCGTGGGTGGAGGTGGAAAAACCACCACCCTGTTCATGCTGGCGCGTCAGATCCCCGGTTTGGTTTGGGTGACCACGACTACCCATCTGGGTACCGATCAGTTGGATTACACCGCACAGCATTTCATCATCGGCGAACCGGGTGAGATCGATGTTCCCCGCTTGAAAAGTAAACGGACAACGTTGATCACCGGTTTGTTCACCCCGGATGACCGCGTCAAAGGGCCGGAGCCGGAGGTAATGGATGAGATTGCCCGGATCGCTGACCGTGAGCAAGTTTCACTGCTGGTAGAAGCCGATGGAGCGCGCTGTCACCCGATAAAGGCCCCCGCTGAACATGAACCGGTCATCCCTGGTTGGGCTCAGACCGTGATTGTGATGGCCGGTCTATCTGTGCTCGAGAAGCCATTAAACTCCGATTGGGTTCACCGGCCTGAGAGGTTTGAAATGCTCACCGGATTGCATCAGGGAGAGGTGATCACCATGGAGTTCGTTGCGGCCATGCTTGTGTCTCCGCTGGGAGGCCTCAAAGGGATCCCGGTGAATGCCAGGACTATTGCTTTGCTCAACCAGGCAGATGATGCAAATACCAACCTGTTGGCTGCCTCTGCAGTAGAAAAGATACTCGATGGGGGATATGATCGTGTCGTGATCGGATCTTTGAAAAACTTCTCCAATTCACTACGGGTATTCAAGCGAAATTAATGCAGGTGTGAATGATGAACAGGGTGACGCAGTCCGGGTTTATGCCTGACCTTTGGTGTGTGCGGCAGATAGCGTAATTGCCAGCGGGTTAAAGGCGGCAACCCCCATGCTTTTCTGGCTTCGTTGCAGCGAATCAGATCTTCTCCTGTGGCGCAGATTACCTCTTCTTTTTCATGCAATCCAAAATCACGGCAGGTGCTTGAGCGCCGTTGATAAATTGTACAGGCCACCTTTTGCCCGATCCTGCCATCCAGACAGGCACAACGTGGATGAGGTTGGTTCGTCCCATTCATGCACTGCAGCAGCGAATCCAACGGTTCAGTTTGGTCCGCTGGAACACCATCCGGATAATCCGGTGAAGTTTCCTCCCAAAAGAAAGAAACTCGAAAAAAGGCGCAACAAGCGCCGCATTCAACGCAGGGATTCTTTGATGCCATGAGCTTGCGATTATAATATTTTTTACTGCAATTGCAATATCCAGAAGGAATAAAAATGAAGACCCCGCAATTGCGGGGTCTTTACGATTTATTCGGTTGGCTCTTCGGTTGTCGCTGCTGTTGTTTCTGTGGGTTGCGGAGTGGCTGTCACCACGATGTATACCGGAGTCACAGTTGGTGTTGCTGTCTTTGTGGGCGTTTCTGTGATAGTTGCTGCGGTTACATATATGCTCACGCTAACGTATCCACCAAAGATGGTACCTGAATCATTGGCCATCTGCCAGTAACCCGTGTAGGTACCGGCAGTCGCAGGGCTGGTCAGCTCGACCGAGACTTCCACCGTCTCACCGGGTTTCACTTCTTCTCCGATCTCGGTAGTGGAACCACCCATCTGCGATCCACTGACAAACTTGATGCGATACGTCTCGGTCCAGGTGCAGGTTCCGGTGTTTTTAATCTTCCAGGTCTTGGTAAAGTCTGTGTCCGGGGCGACGCTGGTGCCATCTTCATAAGTCACATCATCAACGTACGCAGCGTCATCGCACAACGTTCCGATGGTTGGATAATATGCAACGGTGGGTGATATGGCAACGGTTGGGACGACAATATCCGTTGGCTCTTCGATGGTTGGCATGGGGGTGACAGTGGCTTCCTGCGGTGTATATTGCGCGGTGAGCGTCTGGGCCACAGAAGTGAAGATCTCCGGCCCGATCGTTGAGCTGGCTTCCGTTCTGGCGCAAGAAGTCAAAACTAACGCAAAGATCAAAGGGATGATGAGGATCAACTTTCTTTTCATATGGTTTCCTTTATTGGATAACTTCGTTACCCAAAAATACTACTTCACAAATGTGAAGATTTAGCGAATATTTATTGAATACGTGAAGAGGTCTTCATCAATAAATAATCGGGGTGGAAGACCCTTCCACCCCGATTGTAATACAGATTTCAGGCAAACTTAGTCCTAAATCCAGTGCAGAATGGGGACAAATACGATCAACGATATGATGACAATGCCCCAGATGGTGCCGACAGCGATCAATTTGCTCTTGAGTGTTTTCATGTCGTACACCCAGAATGACATGACAAAGAAGGGCAGGTATCCGATCAGGAAGATCAACCAGGGAGCACCGGCGCTCCACCAGGGAAATTCCCAGGTCAATGCACCGGCTGCGTTGAGCAGCACCTCGATGACGACACAAAAAATCGAGCCGGCGATGGCAAAGAACCAACGGTTGGGGATGCCCAGGATCTTCGTTTTCTTGTCCGCAGGCAGCATTTTGCACCAAACGATGCCGCTGATGGCGAACATGAAGCAAATCTCAATGTTCAAACCGATCAGCAGGAGGAAAGCCGTGTTGCCGGGGGCTCCCCAAACCGGTGCGAAACCGTTGAAGTGAAAGGCCAGCGCATTCCAAATTTCATTGATCCAATCCATGCCCCAGTAAGCGAGGCCCGCAAACACCAGGCTCCAATTCTTCTTTTCGGTCTCCGTTGCATAGACATAAAAGATCAATGCCAGCAGTGGAATCACATACCACTTAAATTGCTCCGGGTCACGAAGGATGCTGAATGCCAATTTTGCAGATTGAGCCATAGGTCCTCCTATTTAGAAATGATATGAAATTGCATGAGACAATTGTATATCGATAGAGAAAAATAAGAAATCAGGAAGGGTGGTATTCTCACATGCCAGAACGTTGAGTAGAATGAAGTGAGGAGAGGAATAGAGATGATCAGCATTGAGCCATACAATCAAGATTGGCCGGATGAATTTCGCGCCATTGCGAGAAAACTGCGCGCCGAGTTGGGAGATCTGGCTATACGGATCGACCACATCGGATCCACCTCGGTGGTGGGTCTGGCGGCCAAGGATAAGATCGACCTGCAAGTGACCGTGGCTGATCTGACCCCCTCAGTGGAGCAAGCCATCGAACGCGCCGGTTACGTGCGCGGATCAGCCTATGCGGATCACATCCCACCCGGTGATGATCAGAACCCTGAACACTGGAAGAAGTGGTATTTCAAGCAGGGGGAGGGGATGCGGGCCACCCACATCCACGTGCGTATCGTGGGTTACCCCAACCAGCGTTATCCGCTGTTGTTCCGCGATTACCTGCGCAGTCATCCCGATTCAGCTGAAGCTTACGCGCGTGTGAAACAACAGATCGCACGTTACCACGCCGATGATATCGAGGCATTCTGTGATATCAAGGATCCGGTGTGTGATTTGATCCTATTTGCAGCCGAGGATTGGGCGAAAGAAATCTGTTGGCAGCCAAGCCCATCAGATGGGTAATTTAAAAAGCCACCACGGAGACACAGAGAACACAGAGATATCTTAAAAAGAGAGGACCTCAGTGTCCTCTGTGGCTCTGTGGTAAAGAACCATTTATTGCGCGATGCCGGGCTCTTCGATGAAATCGAAGAAGGTTTGCCCGGTGAAACCGCGCGGTAAGGCCGGCATCTTCTCGAAAGTGGATTGCATGGTTTGGATCGTTTTGGTCTCACTGCTCTTGACGATGCCGTGCAGCACCTCAAGCGCGTGGTAGGCCATTTCTTTATTCGCACGGTTTTTACGCCCCATGCGCATCGACCAGGCCATCTCGGCCACTCCCAGCCCGCGGAACTCCTGACTGAAAGCGTGGCTTTGCTGCATCACGAAGGGTTCGTTGTTGCCCTTGAGCAGCACCTTCACCTCCCCGCCGAAGTTGTTTGGATCGGCCATGTAGAGCACACCCAGCGAGCCGTAGATCACCACAGCGGGTCGTTCCGGTGCGGTAAATACCGAGTTGGCTTCGAACAGCACGTTCCCGACCACCCCGTTGCTGAATTGAAGCGTTCCGGCCATCAGATTCTCGCACTCGATCGGGTAACTCTCGCCGTAATGCTCAAGCGAATAGTTCACCTTTTCCGGTTTGCGGGTCTTAACGATTCCCGAGACTTCGCTGACCGGTCCCAATATGCTTAACAGAGCAGTGATGTAATAAATGCCTACATCGAAACCAATCCCGCCGCCGGGTTTGGCGGTGAACGGGAAAGCCCGGCTGAAGATTTCGCTGTCGCGGCTGAGCGCGCAATAACACGAGGACACCTCGCCAATCATACCGCTCTCGACTACGTAGCGAGCCGTTTGTACCGCGGAACCCAAAAAGGTATCCGGCGCAGCACCAAGATAGAGGCCTTTTTTATTGGCGATGTCGAGCAATTCTTTTCCCTGCGCCAATTCAACGGTGAGCGCCTTCTCGGTGTAAACGTGCTTGCTGCCTTCCAGT
>CAYWCH010000017.1:0-6714 GCA_964456715.1 uncultured Anaerolinea sp.
GGCCAACCCGCGCCCCAGGCCGTAAAGGATGTTGCCGAAAAGACAAAAACCCACCCAGCCGAAAATGGCGCCGATCATACGGCGTTTGGGACCGCCCCACACGCCCATGATGATCGATCCCACCGCCCACGAGATGGCACCGGCCGTCTCGACAGCACCAAGGATCACGCTGTTGTTGCCGGTGCGTGAAAGTACCAGCGGGATTTGCACACTGTTTGCCATTCCAAGGAAGATGTTGGCCAGGAATAGCAGGATCACGTAGCTGAACAGGCTGGGACGGGCGAAAATGTATTTGAATCCGAAGGCGGCTTCCTTGACCATGTTGCCCTGGGCTTCGAGTCCGTCTTTGGAACGGTTGGGGGGCGGCACGTGCACCATCAGCAGGGCACCGATGGCCAAAATAAAGGTGAAGATGTCGATCAGCAGGATGCCCATCAAGCCGATGACCGGCATCAACGCGCCAGCCAGAATGGGAGCAAGCACAGCCGGCCCCGCCTGCACAAAAGACACCATACCGTTGGCACGGCCGTATTGATCCTTGGGTACCATGGTGGTGATGGCCGCGGAGTAAGCCGGCCACTGGAAGGCGTTGCCCAACCCGATCAGGATGTTGACCACGTAATAATGCCAGACCTGCAGATTGTTGGTGAGCAGCAGCACAAAAATGGCGATCGTCCCCAGTCCGGCCGCCAGATCGCTGATCATCATCATGAGTTTGCGGTTGTAGCGGTCCACCATCACCCCGGCCAGGGGAATGATGAGCAGGTAGGGCAGGGTGAAGGCAGTCTGCATGATGCCAAGCGAGGTGGCGCTGTTGGTCTGCTGGAAGACCCAGATCGACAACCCAAAGCCCGTCATACTCGATGCCAAAATGGAAATCGCCTGACCGATCATAACGATGGTCAAGCCGAGCATACCCGAAGGCAGTTTAGAGGAAGGTTGATTTGATAATCTCATGGAAAGCCGAAATTAAATAATGGAATTTTCCCAAACAAAATTATGACACGAATGTCATTCAGCAGAAATGTAATATAGTATGTTCTTTTCCCTCTGCAAACCCCTCCGTGGGAGGGTAACTCAGTTCAAAGCTTGCCGTCGAAATGCTTGCAGAACAGCTCCTGCGAAAGCGCGGCAGCTTCGTCGCTGAGGATGAGGGTGGGTGTCTTTTCATTGGGATCGCTGATATACCCTTTGCGGAAAAGTCGGTCGAGCGCCTGCCTGTCCATCCCTTTCCAGGCGCGCGTGGCGTACGTATCTCGTGAACTGGTCAGGAACAGCAGGGCAAGCACCATTTCATCCACTTTATCCACGTTGTAGGTCAGCATATTGTTCTTCCCGGGTAAAAGATTGAATTCAATACAGAATGCAATTCTATCCTATTTTTTACACATTTTTTACGCCGCCTGACTGTCCATAATAACATTTCGGATGTTTTGTTGCCCTCTGCTACTTGTCCTTTTCCAATAGAAACCATCTGCGCCCGTAGATCAAGCATCCCAAAGTGATCGCGGTAACAGCAAAAACAACAATATCCACCACACCCAATTCATCAAGCAGAGAAGCGATGGTCAGCAGGATGAAAGTAATGAGCAACAACCAATAGGCTGGCTTACTATGGCGTGCAGTAAAATACGTAAGGATGAACAACCAAACCGCAGCAAGCAGGGATACGATGGCGATCAAACTTGATACAAGTGAATCGAGACGCATCGTTGGGTGCAAGCCGGTAACGATGCTCATACCGAATATGAGCCAGACAAGAGCCACCAGGTAGGAGAGCACCAAAAATACTGTGACAACGTGAGGTCGTTTCTTTTCCAATTCAGGTGCTCTTTCCATGGATAAAAAGGGGATAATGAATGGCGTTGTTTTCTTGTACTCCTCGTATTCTGCACCGAAGCGCAGGATGAGTTCCTTCTCTTCGACCTTCTTGATGTAGAGCACGAACAACCCGCCGAAAAGGATGACTGTCAGCAGCGAACAGATGGAACCTGCCAAAATGGCGCAGCCCAGGTACATGCAGATGGCGCCAAAGCCCATGGGGTTGCGGCAGTACTTGAACACGCCGCGGATGATCAGCTTTTGGGTGGCCATCACCGGGATGGGAGTACCCTGCGCCGTGAAGAGCTGCTGCCCGATCGACCAGATGGCGAAGAAGATGCCGACCGCCAGGAAAGCCCAGCCGACGATCTGGTTCACAAGTCCGAAGTGCAGCGAAGGCAGGTGCAAGGTTTTATCCAGGCGCGGCAGAACGTCGATCAGCAGGGTGGGGAGCCCCCAGGCGAAAATACTGCCACCAACGATGATGGTAAAAGCCAGACGCGCCCAGGCGAAAATACTGCCACCAACGATGATGGTAAAAGCCAGACGCGCCCATAGCGGAAACTTGATTGAAGCCCATTTCTTGAAGTTATCCATTTTACCCTCCAGGTTCATAGACTATTATGCCACGATTGCATTTATTCCGGATACGCCTATAATTCCGTGTGTAAGTACTTCATTACAAGAGGGTTCCTTATGACAAACGAAACAATCCAGGTACTGCTCAACCGGCGCAGCATTCGCAAATACACGGCTGAGCCGGTCAAGGAAGAAGACCTGAAAACCATCCTGCAGACGGCCATCTACTCGCCCAGCGCCATGAACGGGCAAAGCTGGCATTTCAGCGTGGTGCGCAACGAAAAGGTGTTGAAGAAGCTGCAGGTTACGATGAAAGAGAACATGCTCCGCTCCGGCATCGAAGCCGTGGTGCGACGTGCCTCCGAACCGGGTTTCGTGGGTTTCTTCGCGGCACCGGTGATTATCTTCCTTTCCGCGCCCGCTGAAGCTCACTCCGCGCAGATCGATTGCGGCATCGCCGTCGAGAACATCGCCATTGCCGCCGAGAGCCTGGGGCTGGGTTCGTGCATCATGACCTCATCCGAGCTGCTCTTTGCCGATGACGGTGATGGCTCCCTGGCGCGCGAACTGGGCTTCCCCGAGGGGAACAAACACGTCTGCTCGATCGCGTTGGGCTACAAGGATGAAAATCCCCCCGCCAAGGAGCGGAAAGAGGGTCTGGTTAATTACGTGTAAGGAATGCAATCAACAGGTCCGGAGAATGACTCCGGACCTGTTTTACGGCATTACTAGTTTCCAAACCGAGATCAGGTTATTGATTGCGCCCGAAGCAAAAAATCGAACAAAAAGATAAATGATGATCAGTGTGGCCATACCATTGATGATCCGTGTGATCATTCGTGGATTAAGACGCCTGACTTCCTGAACTCTCCTGATATCTCTGGCAAGCAATTCTTTCGGCTGTTCCTTGATTCCAAAAATGTGTAGTGCAAAATCCTTGACCGGTCCGGGCCGATCTGCCAATATGATCGCGATAGTAATAAATACCAAGAACAGGTAAGCGGGGATTTCGATATGGAAAACGGCAGCGAAAAAGATCGCGATGGCAAAAAAGGCCAGTAATCCACCCAATATCACCCCAAAGTACTTCAAAACCACTTTGGAAAGACGTTTGTTTCTTTTCTTTTTGATCCTGATCCTTATTTTTTCATCCTCATCGATTTCCACGAGTTTTTTATTATTTCCGAAATGGATCTCGGTTTTTTCAAAGAAGGAATGCTTGGGCCATAATAATCCTGCACTTACGCCTGCCAGTTGGAGCGCTTCAGGGTTAACGCCGGATTGCAATGCTTTTTGGCGCCAAATAGGAACAGTCACCGACCACCAAAGCCAAGCAATGACAAACCCCAAGATGAAACAGATACCCCCCCAAGAACAGTTTTACCTACGATCACAATCGACAGGAACAAAAAAACAAACATAAGGATAATTGATGGGATACCGACCAGACACCAACCTTTCTTTACTTCTTTAAATGCTTTGTCGTATTCGGTGGGTGGTATGAAAACGATATTGAGTGGTCTTTCAAAAAGATCCTCATATTTTTCTTCAAACTGTGGAGCAATTTTTGAAACGTTCACTCCGGTGATCTGAATTTCTCCGCTGGTTAGACCGTCCAAAAGAAAAGAAGCTTCTTCTCGAATGGGCGGCAATCGATCTGTCAGGATCTTTCTGCGCCGGGTGTAAACCTCAGGTGGGACCAAAGACCTGTTCTTCACACTGGGGATTTCATTCACTACGGCCATCCCGACATCCGCCAGGTGATACAAAAACCCATATCCTCTTCTATCCAGGTAAACTGCGGCAAGATCATCCAAAGCTTCGACGGGATCACGCGAATTGGTCACCAATTCAGTGAGATGCCTTTTGATCGTCCAGGCATCGAACCTGTCGAGGGCGGTGTATTTTGTGATCAGTTTCCACAACGCGTCTTTGGCCTCCGGGTGATGATAATCCAGCGTCAAAAACTCGTAATATGCCTCTGCGCCAAAGACTTCTTCGATCTGCGGGGTTTTGTAGACCCACTTTTCGAGATCCGAGATCTGGATATCGCCCAGCAGGTATTTGAACAGAACGTCTTCGATGTTTTCTATAGTGGTGGTTGTCATGGTTTTATTCCCGGATGGGTATTTGCTCCCCTGAAAGATATTTCTTAAATTTTATTACAACAAACTGCAAAGGTAATAACAGATATTGAATAGTCCCCACACATTATTAATGGGATTGTTGCAGATACCTTAATTTTAAATTCCATGGACGAGCAGGTATTTCAAAAGAAGATAAATTGCGCTTGCTGTGATTAATAATCGAAAAACCCATACGATATAAAAAGAAGCAAGCTGTTTTTGAAAGTGGATTCTTATCCCATTGCAGGGCATGGGTCCTTGAGGCATTTTCTCATCACCAAGTAGTTTGCGGTATGCTTTCCAGGCTGGGCTCCAATGCTTAATTACAAAAATTGAAAGCACCGAAATTAATAAAAATGCGATGAACAGCGAAAAAGATGAGAACACGATCGATAGCACCATACCGATCATGACCCATAAAAACATTTCAACCGATATGATCAGGAGAGCTTTAGCGCCAAAATGGCGATTGAATTGATCCTGCCAGTCTTTTTGTTCCTGTGACAATGGAGTCCGCCCCTTTCCTGCTTTGATCATTGTTGTGTTTGTTTATATGTTATCGAGAATCAGCAGGATCAGCACAACCGCTGTAGTTGCAATGGTCAGATACGGCAGCACCTTGTGGACCATCTTCAGGGCAACCGGGACTTCTTTTTTGGCACTGATCACGCCTCCCGTGGCGATGAGCAGCACGAAGCAGACCGCGCCAAGGATGGCCAGGACGAGCACCAGCGGTGAAAGCGGGGACATTTGCTTCAATACGAAGAAAAAATAGACCAGCATTCCCAGGGGGATCAGTTTATGAATGGTCAGCAGCAGGGTGCCATAGGGTTTGCCGTGCGCACGCAGCCGGTATCCCGAAACGAGGATCACCAGGAAGCATAAAATGGTGAGAAAAATTATTGCGGTCATTTTCATTCGCTCCTTCTCCTGTTCTTACGGCGTTGAGTGCTCGTTGACCTATTTATTCACTGGTGCCAGGAAGCGGATGTATTCGTCCAGGCAATCCGGGTCGCCCCAAAGCGGCTGCAGCACCACAGTATCGGTGCCGGCTTCGATCCAGCGCTGGATGGAAGCCTCGACCTGGGCGGGAGTGCCGCAGGTAGCTAATTCGTCCAGCCAGGCGTCAGGCAGCGCGGCGGCGCGTTCCTCAACGCTGGTGTATTTCTGCATGAAGTCCTGGACTTCGGTCTTGATGCCGGTGGCATCCAATTGCGCTTCATCCCAGGGCATTCGCTCGGCCAGCGAACGACGGGTGGCTTCGCGCGCGGACTTGCCGTCGGCGGAAACCTTGCAGTCCAGGTAGACGGTGACGCGGTTGAGGGTCCGGCCGCTTTCCGCCATGCCGGCCCGGATGTGCGGCAGCGCCCACTTGATATAGGCAGGCGACGACATCCCGGTGAGTAGGGTGCCGTCGGCCTCGCGGCCGGCCAGCGTCAGCGACTTTTCACGGATGGCGCCGATGTAGAGCGGAGGGACGGCGGACGGGGTTACCGTCATCTGCACCTTGTCCAGGTTGACCCAATCGCCGTGGAAAGTAATCTTCTCCCCCTGCAGTAGCCGGCGTACGCTGGTGACCGTCTCGGTCATGGCCTTGAGCGGGGACTTTGGTGCGGAGCCGATTTGTTTCATCCAGAAGCCGACACCGTGCCCGAAGCCGGGGATAAACCGCCCGGGGAAGGCCGTGGCCAGGTGGTAAAGAGCGGGTTGTAGGCCGGCACCGGCAGCAGTCCGATGCCCACCTTGATCTTTTGCGTCGCGGAGAGGGCAATGGCGGCTGAAGTGAACGCTCCGGGCAGGAAACAATCATCCCAGAGCCACAGTTCGGTGAACCCGGCGGCTTCAGCCTTGTGGGCGTACTCCGCCAGCGAGGCTGACGGAAAATTTGGATGAAAGATGATGCCGATTGCGGCCGGCGGCCGGTTTTTGTTCATTTCCACTCCCTTTTCATAAATACTAACTACTTAATTCTGACATTTCAATACTTGCGTCTCAATCTCTCGATCTCCTCCGGGCTGAGCACGATGTCAGCGGCTTCGAGGTTCTCGTGCTGATGCTGTGGGCTGGATGACATGGGGATGGTGATGACGCGCGGCTGGCTGGTGAGCCAGGCGATGGAAAGCTGGTGGGTGCTGATGCCCCTGGTTTCAGCCGCGGTTTTCAGTTCTTTGTTCCCGGCTGTGTAGCG
>CAYWCH010000017.1:6724-17352 GCA_964456715.1 uncultured Anaerolinea sp.
TGACCGGGGTGTAGGCCGTGACCAGGATGTCGTTCTGCTGGCAGTACTCCAGCACGCCGTTCTTGAGATACTTCTGATCGGGGATGCTGTAGGGCACCTGGTTTGTCAGCAACGGGGTGTCGCTGAGCGCGGCAGCCTGTTTGAGCTGTTTCAAGTTGAAGTTGCTCACGCCCAGATGGCGCACTTTGCCTTCGCGAACCAGTTGATTGAGCGCTTTGAAGGTGCCGACCAGTTCCATGCCCACCATGGGCCAGTGGATGAGGTACATGTCAACGTAATCCATGCCCAGGCGGCGCAGGCTGCCGGTGCAGCTTTTGAGCACATCGTCATAGAGTAGGTGGCTGGGCCAGACCTTGGTGGTGATGAAGAGCTTCTCGCGGGCGATGCCCGATTCGCGAATGGCCTGACCGACCATCTCTTCGCAGTGACCCTGGGCGTACATTTCGGCGGTGTCGAAGTGGGTATAGCCAAGCTCCAGGGCGGAGCGAACGACTGCCAGGGATTTCGCGTCCAGTGAGGGGTCGGCTGTGTTTTTTCCGCCGACCGACCAGGTGCCAAATCCGACTTTGGGGATGTTCAGGTTGTGGATTGTCTCGTATCGCATGTAAAGATTATAGCATCAGTGAAATTGAATATATGTTCCTTCAGCCGTGATGGGATAAGTAATAAATAATACTGAAAGCTCCGATACACGAGCAAATGATGAAAAGGGCAACGACGAGGATCAGAAAAATTCTCCTGACCCTTTGCCAAAATGTTGGTTCCTTCACAACCCTTGTATCCACCGGTATGGAAAATCGAGGTAAATACTTCTTTTCAAACCAATTTTTATCATCTTTTGTTTGCGCGTTCAGTTCCAGGATTTTCTTGCCGGCGTATGTATCTTTGATCCTTTCAAAAACCCCCTTGAAATTAATGGCGCACAGCATGGAATAAGCATCGTGATTAAATGATTTTTCAAAACATGCACAGGCTTTTTCCATCTGTTCGGTCTTGTTTTCTTCCAGATACCAATACCGACCTGCCATAGCTGGTTGTTGAAGCTGCCAGTAGATTTCAGCCAGCATCGGTCGAAGTTCCAGATTGATTGTATAAGTGCCAATCAACCCATGTAGACGATCTCTGGCCTTGCCGAGATCGCCTGAATCGATATCATTTTGCACATTTTGCAGTGATCTTTCTAATGTCATAATCCCCTCCACCTCTGGCTGATCCAAATAATTATAACAAAACAAAAAAGGTGGAAGGGGATCGCATGCGGATTCGATTCCAGGAGTTGCTTAATGGATGCTTCGGGCAGCTTGACCCCAACTCCCTGCTCGTACAGGAAGATGCACAGCTTCTTGCCGACGTACCAGGTCGGGAAGCCGAACATCTTACCCAGACGCAATTCGGGGCGGTCGATGAACAGGTCTTCCAGAGTATTTTATTTTGCGGGGTCGAATTGAGGAATTGGCCCTCTTGAAAACATGCATGCGCAAAATTTCCCGAGAGCAAAAACCGATTTCCTTGCTAGTTTTTTGAAAATTCTACTAAATACAGGGAGGAGACTCCCCAGGCTTCAGGATACAGATCAATAATCTCGATTTTCACTGTGTTTTGCCCGGGATAGAAATATTCCGTTAAATCGAAAGGTCCGGCTTCGCATGCAATACCGCCGCTGCAATCTGGGTCAACCATTTCATAATAGAAAGTCTCAATGGTTTTGTTTGGATGAGGAATGGTTAATTGAACAACGTCATCGAGGTGAATTGGTTGCGATCCATCTGCTGAGCTTGAAAATAATACCGTTCCGCCATGATAAGTGAAAAAAATCTGTCTCATCCATTGTGTACCGCCAATCCATTCTTCAGTATTGGTCCAACCATCCAAGGGATCACAAAGTTTGGTGGCTTGTGGTATCCCGGCAGGGATATTTTCAACGACCACGGGAGTTGGCATCCAGGTAAGACTTGGAGTTTGTGTGGCAGTAGGTAATTGTGTCGATGTTGTTACTGGATTGGTTGTAGTGTTGGTTTGAGTTGGTGGCATGATCGTGGGTGTGGTTGTGGGGAAATATGAGAGCATATTACACCCGCCAAAGAGAAATGCAGTGAATATCAGGCAGCAAACCTTGAGCAGTCTTTTGTCCATTCTGATCACTCCTGCATTATCTTTTCCTGCGGAAATTGCAATACGACTACTTATCCATTATATTTATCTTTTCCAGTCATACATTAATTATTGATTCTCGGATAAGAGAGCGTTTTTTGGACCCCGAATGATTGAAGACTTCTCAGAACTTCCTCACCCAGTCCTTGGGCCAGCGCTCAACGACGACCTTCTTCTGGGTGAAGAAATCAACCGCGTCGCGGCCCTGACCGTGCAGGTCGCCGAAGAAGCTGTCCTTCCAGCCGCTGAATGGGAAGAAGGCCATGGGGGCGGCCACGCCGATGTTGATGCCGATGTTGCCGGCCTGGGCCTCGTAGCGGAATTTGCGCGCCGCGGCGCCGTTGGAAGTGAACAGGCAGGCCTGGTTGCCGTAACGCCCGCTGTTTATGTAGCGGATGGCCTCGTCCAGGCTGGGGACGCGAAGGATGCCCAATACCGGTCCGAAGATCTCGGTGCGTGCCACTTCGGATTCTGCGGGCAGGTCCTGCAGCAGGGTGGGACGGACGAAGCTGCCCTGCTCATAACCGGCAATGACCGCCTTGCGCCCGTCAACGGGCAGGCTGGCGCCGTCAGCAGCGGCTTTGGCGATCAGAGTCTCGATGCGTTCGCGGCTGGCCGCGTTAATGACCGGACCCATCTGCACACCGTTATCCAGACCATAACCGACCTTGCGGGAGGCGGCAGCTTCGATCATGCGCGGCGTGAATTCCTTGTGGGCATCCCCGATGGCGAGCACCAGCGAGGTGGCCAGGCAGCGCTGACCGGCGCAGCCGAAGGCCGAATCGGCGATGATCTTCACCGCGGCGTCCATGTCAGCGTCCGGCAGGATGACCACCGGGTTCTTGGCGCCGCCCTGGGCAGTGACGCGTTTGCCCTGCTCCGCGGCGCGGCGGTAGATGTAGCGCGCCGTGGCAGTGGAACCGACGAAGGTGACCGCGCGCACTTCGGGATGATCGAGCAGCGCGTCCACGGCTTCTTTGGCGCCGTTGACCAGGTTGAGCACACCCTTGGGCAGCTCCAGCTTTTCCATCAATTGGAAAGCCAGTTCCATGGTCAGTGGGGTCTTCTCGGAGGGTTTGAGCACGTAAGTGTTGCCGCAGGCGAGCACGTAGGGCAGGTACCAGAAGGGGATCATACCCGGGAAGTTAAATGGAGCAATGGTGGCGCACACGCCAACCGGCTGGCACAGCATGATCTCGTCCACGCCGGGAGCGATGTCTTCAGCGATCTCACCTTTGCTGAGCATGGGCATGCCGCAGGCCACTTCCACGTTCTCGATGGCGCGGCGTATCTCACCGCGGGATTCCTCCAACGTCTTGCCGCATTCCATCGTGATCAGGCGGCTGAGATCGTCCAAGTGTGTCTCGAGCAGTGTCTTGAGTTTGAACAGGTATTGGACGCGGTCCTGGGCAGGGGTGACGCGCCAGGCCGGAAGCGCGGCAGAGGCGGCACGGACGGCGGCGTCGACCTCCGCGGCGGTGGAAAAAGGCACTCTGGCCAGCACTTCAGCGGTGGCGGGGTTGACGACATCGCAAAACTCCGCCGCGGATGACTTTGTCCAGACGCCGTTGATGTAGTTGGAAAGGATTTTCATGGGAGACTCCCTGGTGATTTGAAATAGTATATTGCATATGATACAACAGTATTGTATAATATGCAACAATGACTGAGATACAATCCCTCGCGCGCGGACTCAAAATACTGGACATCCTGGGCCAGTACCCCGACGGCATCAGCATCACCGAGCTGTCGGAATTGCTGGATGTGGACAAGGGCAGCGCTTCACGCCTGGTTTCCACTTTGTCCAGCTATGGTTACGCTGAAAAGGATGAAGTATCGCGGCGCTTTCACGTCGGGCCGCAGATCGTCAGTCTGAGCCGCAGCGTGCTCAACCGCCTGCCCCTGCGCGAGGCCGCCAAACCCTTCCTACGCCAGATGATGGAACGCACCGGTGAGTGCGCCCACCTCGGCGTCGCCGCCCAGGGCAAGGTGATGTACATCGACCAGGTGGAATCCCCGGTGACACTGCGGGTCAACGCCCAGGTGGGGACGATGAACCCGCTGCACTGCACCGCCCTCGGCAAGGTGCTGCTGGCTTTTGGCAACCTTGACCTGCCTGATGATCTACCGGCTTTCACCCCCAACACCATCACCGATGCCGGTTCGCTCAGGAATCACCTCGAAGAAGTGCGCCGCCTGGGCTACGCCGTGGACGACGAGGAATTCGATATCGGGGTGCGCTGCATCGCCGTACCGGTGTTCGATTTCCGCGGCAAGCTGGCGGGCGCCATCGGTGTTTCCGGACCTGCCACCCGTGTGACCCTGGCGCGGCTGCCCGAAATGACCGCCGCGGTCATCGAGATCGGCAGAGCACTTTCCGAACGTATGACTTTTACGCGTTAACCGTCGCTTGCAGGCATCTCTGCAGGCGTTTTTGTTGGAAGTGAACAGAAGTATAGCTGCGTAATGCGCACCATTCGGGAGGACGATTCGATCATGGACAGACCATCCCCTCAAGAACTTATTCGCCAGCGTGAAGAGCACGCCGCGGCGTTTGCCGCAGGTAATCTGCCCGGTAAACTGAGCCTGACCCTCTCCGAGGCGCTCGTGCTCGGATTGCTGCGCCAGGGCGTGAAGAAGTATTTCACCGTTTTCGGCCACGGTTCCACCGAGGTGGGCGAGGTGCTGCGCATCTACGAAGCGGCCGGGCTGCTTAAAGTGTTCGGCCTGCGAAGCGAGATCGAAGCTTCACACGCCGCGGCAGCGCTGCGCTGGGTCACCGGCGAGAAGGCGGCCGTTGTCACCTCCATCGGACCCGGCGCGCTGCAGGCACTGGCGGCTTCGCTGGCACCGGCCTCGGACGGCATCGGTGTGTGGTATCTCTTCGGGGACGAAACCAGCGAGGACGAGGGCTTTAACATGCAGCAGATCCCCCGCCACGAGCAGGGGCAGTTCCTGCGCCTGACCTCCGAGATGGGCAGGTCTTACAGCCTCCATACTCCCGGCGCGCTGAACACGGCGTTGCGACGCGGCGCGGCCACAGTGGATCATCCCACCCGACCGGCGCCGTTCTACCTGCTGCTGCCCATGAACACCCAGGCGGCCTGGATCCGCGACTTCAACCTGGACGAATTACCCGAACCGCAAACGTTCAGCATCGGCAAAGCCAACGGCGATTACAAAAGGGCCGAGGAATACATCCGCGAGTCCAAACGTATCCTTATAAAGGTAGGCGGTGGCGGACGATATGCCAAGGAACCGCTGATCGCACTGATGAGAAAAGTGGGTGCCGTGCTGGTGCATACCCCCATTGCCACCGGCTGCATCCCATACAGCCATCCCCTGAACATGGGGGTGGGTGGATCGAAAGGGTCGATCTGCGGCAACTATGCCATGGAACACGCCGATCTGCTCATCGCGGTGGGAACCCGCGCGGTGTGCCAGTCCGATTGTTCGCGCACCGGTTACCCCAACGTCAAACACGTCATCAACATCAATGCCGACCTGGACGATGCCACCCATTACGCGCATACCGTGGCCCTGGTGGGCGACGTGAGGCAAACGCTTGGTAAGCTGGTCAAATCCATCGACGGCGCGCTCGCTGCCCACAGCGAATGGCTCGACGCCTGCGCCGAGCAAAAGCAAACCTGGCAGAAGTTCAAGGTCGAGCGTTTTCTCAATCCGATCTTAAAAGACGATTACTGGGGCAAACCGGTCATGACCCAGCCCGCTGCGATCCAGATTGCCACCGAGTGGGCCAAGAAGAACAAGGTTGTCTGCTTTTTCGACGCCGGTGACGTGCAGGCCAACGGCTTTCAGATCGTTGAAGACGATACCCCCGACCAGACCTTCACCGAGACCGGAGCCTCCTACATGGGCTTCGGTGTCTCCGCGCTGTTGGCTACCGGGCTGGCTGCGAAGCCGTTCTACGGGTTGGCGATCACCGGAGACGGCTCGTTCACGATGAATCCGCAGGTTCTCATCGACGGCGCGGAACACGGCGCCACCGGCTGCATTTTGCTGCTCGATAACGGCCGCATGGCCGCCATCACCGGCTTGCAGAAGGACCAGTACGGCGAGGGATTTGCCACCTGGAACAGCCTGCAAATCGATTACTGCAAGTGGGCTGAGGCCATCCCCGGCGTGCTGGCATTGAACGGCGGCGATTCACCCGAGTCGCTGCAAAGCGCGCTCATGCAGGCTGTCGAGCATCCGGGGTTGTCGCTGATCCACCTGCCGGTGTACTTTGGGGACAATCCATTGGGCGGCATGGGCGTTTACGGGCGCTGGAACGTGGGTAACTGGTGCGACAACGTGCAGAAGCTGCGACACCAGATCGGACTTTGATCTTTACCACCCAAGAGGTGCTATGAACGAATTATCACAAGAAAAAAATTCGGAACTGAAGGAGATTGCGCGCAAGCTGCGGGTGAGTAGTCTCAAACTCATCCACAGGCGCGGCGCGGGTCACCCCGGCGGAGCGCTTTCCGCGGCCGAGATCCTCTCCGTGTTGTATTTCCATGCGTTGAAGATCGATCCGGCGAAACCCGATTGGCCGGAGCGCGACCGGTTCATCCTCAGCAAGGGGCACGCTTCCGCGGCACTTTATTCAGCCCTGTCGCTGCGCGGCTTCTTCCCTATCAGCGAAATGGACAACTGGGGCGAGCTTGAGTGTGCCCACCAGGGGCACCCCGACCGCTTCAAGACGCCCGGCGTGGACATGACCAGCGGTCTGCTCGGTCACGGCGTGGCGCTTGGCTCCGGATTGGCGCTGGCTGCCCGCCTGCATGGAATGAGTTACCGCACCTACACCCTGCTGGGCGACGGCGAATGCCAGGGCGGCATCGTTTGGGAAGGTGCGATGACCGCGGCCAAGTACAAACTGGATAATCTGACCGCCATTGTTGACTGCAACGGTGTCCAGCTCGACGGCACGGTCGCCGAGGTGATGCCAATGGAACCGATGGCTGCCCGCTGGGCGGCCTGCGGCTGGAACGTGATCGAGATTGACGGTCATTCAGTGGCGGAGATCGCTCGAGCTCTTGAGCAGGCCGCTGCCTGCCGCGGCGTGCCGAGTGCGATCGTCGCGCGAACCGTCAAGGGCAAGGGAGTGTCGTTCATGGAAGGAAAATCGTACTGGCACGGCAACGTGCCCTCGGATGAACAACTGGCCCAGGCGTTGGCGGAACTGGGGGAGGTGACCCATGGCTGAGATCTCGATGCGTGAAGCCTACGGCAAGGCCCTGGCTGCCTACGGTGAGAACCATCCCAATGTGGTGGCGCTTGATGTGGATACCTCAGCTTCGACTCTCTCGAGCTTCTTTGCTAAGAGCTTCCCGGAACGATTTTTCAACATTGGTATTGCCGAGCCCTGCATGGTGGATGTGGCGGCCGGGCTGGCGCTGGGTGGGTTGACCCCCTTCATCAATGGCTTTGCTTCCATAATTTCGCTGCGAGCCCTGGAACAGGTGCGCACCTGCGTATGTTACGGGCGCACCAACGTCAAGATCGCTGCCAGTTACGCCGGACTCTCCGATTTCAAAGACGGCGCGACGCACTATTCCATCAGCGACCTGGCGAACATGCGCGCCCTGCCGAACATGACGGTGGTGGTCGCTGCGGATGCCGATGAGTCGGCGGCTTTTGTGCCGCTGGTGGCTGAGTTCGACGGTCCGGTCTATCTGCGCCTCAGCCGCGCTGGAGCGTTACCCGTGCCTGCCACGGATCAGGCGCTGCAGATCGGCAAGGGACGCACCCTGCGCCGCGGCAGGGACCTCACCATTGTTGCCACCGGCGCCATGGTGGGGCGCTGCGCCCTGGCTGCGGAAACCCTCGAGAAGGAAGGCATTGACGCGCGCCTGATCGAGATCCATACCCTTAAACCGCTCGACCGCGACCTGCTGCTGCAGGCAGCCGCCGAGACGGGCGCGCTGGTCACCGCCGAAGAGCATACCGTCGTTGGCGGGTTGGGCAGCGCCGTGAGTGAATTATTGGCCGAAGAGCGGCCGGTACCCGTGGTCAGGGTGGGCATTCGCGACCGCTTCTGCCCGACCGCCCGCAACCTGGATAAATTGATGGACGCCTGCGGCCTGGCTGTGACCGATGTAGTCGCTGCCGCCAGACGCGCCATGCAATTGAAGCAATAAGGAGGAGGTGCCATGAAGATCGCTGTCATCAACGAGATCAGCGCGGCCGACCGCAACGCAGACATCCTGCGGGCGCTCGACGGCCGCGGATTCGAAGTGCTCAACCTGGGCAACACCAGCAGCAAAGACGATCCGGGCCTGCTCTACATCCATACCGGTCTCATGTCTGCTCTGCTGCTTCACCTGAAGGCGGTGGATTTCGTTATCGGCGGCTGCGGCACCGGGTTGGGCTACCTCAATTCCGTACTGCAGTACCCGGGCGTGGTGTGCGGACACCTGCTTACCCCGCTGGACGCGTTCCTCTTCGCCCGCATCAATGCCGGCAACTGCGTTTCGCTGGCGCTCAACCAGGGCTACGGCTGGGCGGGTGAGGTGAATTTAAAGATGATGTTCGATGAGCTGTTCACTCCCGAGACCGGAGCGGGATACCCGGTTCACCGCGCCGGACCCCAGCGCGAGGGCAGAGCGATGCTGGATCAGGTTTCCAAGGCCACCCACGTATCGATGACCGAGATCCTCCTTGCTTTGCCCCCTGAAATTGTCAAAACAGCCTTGAATTACCCGGTGTATCGCCCTGTGCTTGATTCGGCCGTGGCCTCGAATGCCAAAATTCAGGCCGTCATGAAAAAGATCCTTTGATCCACTCAGACAAGGAGGGTTTTGCCATGCCAGAAAAGTCAGGTAAGTTGTCAAAGAAGACCAAGTGGTTGTACGGTGTCGGAGACCTGGGGAACGCGCTCGTCAATTCCGCCATCCAGTTTTTCCTGATGAAGTTTTATACCGACGGAGCGCTGATCCAACCCGCGCTGGCCGGTAACGCGCTGCTCATTGGCAAGATCTGGGACGCGGTGAACGATCCACTGTTTGGATGGATCACCGACAAAACCAAGTCGCGCTTCGGCAAGCGGCGTGTGTTCATGATCTTTGGAGCCATACCGCTGGCCATAGCCATTGCTTTGTTGTGGTTCGTGCCCACGGCGGATAAAATCTGGACCTTTGTTTGGATCGCGGTGACTTTTACATTATTCGACACGATCTGGACACTGACGAATGTTCCCTATTATGCGCTCACTTCCGAGCTGACCGATGACTACGATGAACGGTCGAGCCTGACCACCTACCGCATGGCCATGGCCGTGCCGGCTTACCTGGTGGGAGCAGCGCTGACCCCGGCAATCGTTGGGTTGTTTGCCTTGCAGCGCACCGGTTGGGCCTTCATCGGCATTGCCTACGGCATTTTCGCCGCGGTGGCGCTGCTGGTCTCAGCCTCCGGGTTCCGCGAACGCGAAAAAGTGGCTTCTGCCCCACCTGAGCCTTCCCCGATCAGATCATTGGTGACGGCATTCAAAAACAAGGCATTCGTCTGGTTGTGCGGCACTTATTTTGTGGTCAATATTTCCTTTGCTTTTATCAAGGTTTTGATGGCCTACTATATTCAGTACCAGTTGTTGATGGCTGGAGCCACCTCACTCATCATGGGGCTGATGCTCATTTGTGTAACGGCCGCGCTCCCATTCTGGCGCTGGATCGGCGAGAAAATTGACAAAGGCCCCGCCTACGGTCTGGGGATGATCGTTGGCGGTCTGGCGGTGATGACCACCTTCTTCCTGCCCCACCAGGAAACCTGGTTGATCTATGTCATTGCTGTTCTGGCCGGGTTTGGTTTCTCTGCACAATGGATCTTCCCGTGGGCGATGGTGGCGGATGTGGCCGATTACGACCGTGCCGAAACAGGCCAACAGCGCAGCGGTGTGTATTACGGCGTGTGGGGGCTGGCTACCAAGATCTCAGAAGCGCTGGCGTTGGCAGCAGTGGGCTGGATCCTGACCGGGTTTGGATACGTGCCAAACGTGGAACAGACTGTGCAGGCCCTGTTCGGTATTCGGCTTTTCTTCGGCATCATCCCGGCAATATGCATCTTTGCCGCATTGCCGCTGCTCTTCAAGTATCCGATCACGCGCAAGAGCCATGCCGTGGTGAAAGCCAAACTCGAAGCCATGGACGCAGCCGCGGCTGCGGAAGCAACCTCGACCTCACTGAAATAGCAGGAGTTTGATTATGAATCCTCTTCGAGTTGCATTTGTAGGCTGCGGCCGCATCAGCGATCTGCACCAGATGGGTTATCGCGGCCGCGACGACGCCAAAATTGTCGCCGTCTGCGATGTGAACAAGGCGGCAGCCAAGAAGAAAGCCAAAGAGTGGGGCGTGGACAAGGTCTACAGCGATTATCAGCAGGTGCTGGAAGACAAGGAGATCGACGCGATTGAGTTGATCACCCCACACCATCTGCACTGCCCCATGGCCATCCAGGCAGCCGAGGCCGGCAAGCAC
>CAYWCH010000018.1:0-17241 GCA_964456715.1 uncultured Anaerolinea sp.
GTGCAAAAGCCGATGGCGCTGTGCGCCGATGAAGCCGACCAGATGATCGCGGCCGCGGACAAAGCCGGCGTGATCCTGCGCGTTTACGAGACCTTCGTCTTCTATGCCCCCGCAGTCAAGGCCAAAGCCATGATCGATGCCGGCGAGATCGGCGAAGTGCGCGCGGTGCGCATGCACATCAGCACCGGCACCGGCGACACCGCCTGGGATGTGCCGCTCTCAGCCTGGGTCTGGCGTATTGACGAGAAGAAGTGCGGCGGCGGACCGCTGGTCTTCGACCACGGCTACCACCTGTTCTCGCTGGGTTACTACCTGGGCGGACCGGTGGAGAGCGTCCATGCCTGGATCGACCGCACCCCCGCCGAGGGCACGGCCGGCATGGTCAAGGTGGACGCGCCAGCCATGATCAGCTTCAAGTACAAAGCGCCGCGCTGCTACGGCAACCTGGATATCGAATACACCCCCAAGATGCGCATCTATTCGGATTATTACGCCGACGACGACCGCATCGAGGTCATCGGCGAGAAGGGCATCATCATCATCAACCGCTACACCGCCAAAACCCTCGATTTGCCCGAGCTGATGCTCTTCAAGGACGGCAAAACCAAGGCCATCCCGGTGGAGGGCGTGGAATGGCATGACGGTTTCATCGCCACCACCCACGATTTCATCGACAAGCTCAAGACGGGCGGCCAGCCGCGCCTGGACGGACCCACCGGCAAGGCGGTGCTCCAATTCACCCTGGCGGCGCTGCAATCCGCGGCCACCGGCTGCGAAGTCCGGCCGGACGACGTGAAATAATCGAAAAACTGCTCCTCGAAAGAGGAGCAGTTGCTTTTATTTACCGGCAAGGGGGTTGGGGTTCGGATAGCTGCAAAGCAGCGTATCGAGGTATTCCACCCCGCAGAAGTAGGGACAGATCGACACGTTCTTGACCGCGCAGCGGTGGGCGCTGTCGCCTTCTGCGGCGTTCCACGGGCAGCCGTCCTGCTGCCAGGCGATCGACCCCGCCGATGTGGCCAGGTCGATGTCCATGTTGGCGCCTTTGAGCTTGCGAATAATGGTTTCCATATAGATATTATATGTCCAGATCTCTTCCTAATCAGATTGTAGAATTATTTTATCTAGAACTGGTACCACTTTTATTTATTGGAGCAAAGGAAGTCTCTGGTGGTCTAGCTAATTTCCTTTCGACTCTTTTTTGAGCAAGTACTTCATTTATATTATCAAAAAAACCAGGTTTGGTTTCAATTTCTTCTTCACCAATGATCTTTAATTCTCCGGTTTCAAAGCCAGCTAAGCACATTGTGGCTGCCAATGAAGCTTCTGAAAAAGATTCGTTAATCAAGTCTTCTTTTTCTTGCTTTGAGTACTTATCATAAAAAATATTTGTTTGAATTTGTTTTATGATATTCCAAGCATCACAAATACCAAATATAAAGGTGTATCTATAACTATATTGATCCAGGTTCTTGGAAACCAATTGCAAACTAGTAGGTTGATCCGCGAGCATTTTCAGTTGCTGCATAATTACCCAGGTGTCAAATTTAATAGGATCGATTTCTTTTTCAACAAGTTTCCAAAGATCGTTTTTTACCCCTGATTTCTGGTATTTCATTTCAATTAGCTCTTCATATAAGTTTGTGCCAAACATTTTTTCAATTTCTGGTGTGGCATAAACCCATTGCTCGAAATCCTCGATCGAGGTGTCGTGGCTAAGGAATTTGTAGAATGCAATTTCAATGTTTGAAAATTCCATTGGTATCAAAGACCCCGGTTTAGTATACAGGTTTGATAAATCCAATCATTTGATGACGATATTGTAATCTTTCTGTTCCAACCCTGAGATTCTAAAAGTCAAGTAATAATAACAAAGGCAAGCTGACGCACTGCTGCCGCCAGCGGATACATTCAATATCAGATCATCTCCATCGACCGAATATGAACCCTGCCAATGGTAATATCCACAAATAGCAGTGTCCACAGTGTGTATGGTAAGAACACCTTGGTCATTCCATTTTGTGTCGAGTACCTCATTGTACCAAGGAGAACATTGATTGGTGCTTTTGACAATAAACGACATTGTCTCAGGTTGAAAGGATTCTCCCATATGGTACGGATTGAAGGCGAGGATCAGGCAGATCATAATTACACCCGAAATGACAATGAGAATTATCCTTTTCCTTTTATTCATTCTGTTTCTTGCCTGATAAGAAGAAATCTTCGCGCCACAATTACCATTGCGAGAATCCCCCCATAGAATGCAGCCTCGACGAGCAGGATGCGAAGCGTCCGCAGCGAAAAGTACTCGGTGACCACGTTGAACCACGGCATAGCCAGGCTCAGGCGCGCCTCGGAGAACGGCCAGAACATCATCAGCCCTGTGCCGGTATTGTAGAAGGTGTCGAGCAGCAAATGGGAGAGCCACGCCAGCATTCCGCCGCTGACCTCCCAAGCTCCGCCAGCATTCGTACGTAACGGCTTGTTGACCAGGAAGGGCAGCAGGCAGACCAGGATAAGCACCAGGTTGGCGAAGAGGCTGTGACTGACGTAGTAATGCGCGCCGTGACCCCAGTAGGGCAACTGCAAGTCGGGGATGTAAGCCAAAAAGGCACAAACGCCGAGGTAGACCGCCTTCCAACGTGGGGGTTTCTCTTTGGGCATGCAGGCCACGCCGATGGCGATGCCTGTGAGGGTGTGTCCGACCGGGCTCATGATTATCTCCCCTTGATCATTTTATTCAGGCTGCTTTCTCCGGAATTCCCAACTCTGCTCGGATCGCCTTCAACTGTTTGAAGCTGAACTGCCAGCCCTGGATGGCGATCTTCTTGCCGTCCTTGCCCCAGATCGTCCAGATGCGGATGGGGTTCTTCGAGAGCGGCTGGGAACCAGTTTTCTTAAAGTCGATCTGAAGGCGCGGGATCGAAACCCCGGTCCCCGGGCAGGAGACCGTGGTTTTGTCGATCTTGATCACGTAGATATCCAGGTTGATGCCGGTCATCAGCAGACAGATGGCTGCCAGTGCCACTATGCCGCCCCAGAAAGAGTTGGAGTACACCGACCACTCAGGGACCGGGTTGTGCTTGATCACCTCGATCAGCACGCGGCTGCCGTACCCGATCAATCCGCCGGCTGCCGGGAGCACCACCCAGATACACAGAATACGCCAGAAGGAGGGCAGGAAGACCTTCACCTGGGAGTCTTTTTCTTCGATTTCCGGATATTTGAAGCGCCGGTTGGTGCGCAGCGCGATGAATGTGTAAAAAGCAAAGAAAGCGATCAGTACGTATACAAATGGGTTCATTTTTGATCTTTCATGAGAACAAACGAATGAATTTTCTGATGATCCAGTTAAGTGAACTTCATTATCCCACAACTCAGTTAACATATCCAAGAAGTGGTTTGTTTATAATGAAGCCATAACAACTATGCGGGAGGCACTTATGAAAACCAGGACCCTGTCGATCGTTCTCATTCTCTTCGTGGCGGGCAGTCTGCTCTTCTCAGCCTGCAAGCCGATTGCGACCACGCCGGTCTTGAACGCGGACAACACTGCCATGGACGACTGGCTCGGCCCGTACGCCCCCGAACGCCTGTGGGGTAACCCGCGCGAAGCCATCAACAGTGACGGCTGGTCCTTCACCTTCCAAAAGGCCCTGACCACTCCCTACAAAACCGGCGAGGACGGCATTGCCTCACTCACCGATAAAGAGATGAACGCGCTGCTGACCTGGGCGTTCTACACCCCCGGTGAAGCCTACCTCACCGAACGCCTTTACGGCCTGGACAACGCCCAGGGAAAGTACGGTGAAACGGTCAAGGAAGACCGCGTCTTCCACGAGAACACCCCCACGCACAGCTACATGCGCTACGTATACAACTACCCCTACCAGGCGGACCTGACGCAGACCACCATCGAATACGCCAAACTGGACGGACGCTCCGTGGTGGCTCGATTAACTGTTGAGGGATTGGGCGACGGCACGCTGTACGTGATCCCCGAAGTGATCGCCCGCAACGGCGGCAGCGTGGAGCACGTGGACGGCAGCACCTACCTCATCCGCTTCCCGGGCGGAGTGATGGCCGTTGTGGCTGCCTCCGAACCGGCAGCCTGGCAGGCGACGCAAAACGTCTATCCGACCCGCGCCGACATCAACTCGGCCATGGTCACCCATGAAGCGCTGAACAACAGCGGCAGCGGCGACAAGGCCGCCTGGGAGTACAAGTTGGACGTTTCCAAAGGCAGCAGCCGGCAGTTGCTGTTCGGCATCGGCTATGCCAGCAGCGCTGAACTGGCGCTGAAGCGCGCCAAAGCCGCCCTGACCGCAGCGGAGGATACCCTCGCCAACCGCAGATCCGAGGCGGTGGGGCTCTACCGCGACGAGGTCACCGCGCACCAGGACGTCTACCAGGCCGCACTGATGGACCTGCTGTGGAACAAGATGTATTACCAGTACGACGGTTCGTATCAGCCTACCTTCGCGGGCAAGGTGGACATGCACGACGTGATCCTGGTACCCGACAAGTGGGAATTCCCCTGGCCCGCGTCATGGGATAGCTGCTTCGAGGTCAAGGTGGCCACCCTGGCCGACGTCACGCTCGCCAAGAATGACCTCAGCCTGTATCTCTCCCCGAGCTGGCAGCTCCCCACCGGGCACGTGCCCAACACTGAATGGGACCTGCTCACCGAGACGCCGCCGCTGTTTGCCTGGGCCGCCTGGCAGGTCTACGAGAGCACCGAAGATCGAGCCTGGCTCGAGTCGGTTTTCCCGGCGCTGGAATCGCATTACGCCTATTTTCTCAAGGCCTTCGACCGCGACCACGACCACCTGTTCAACGGCGGTTTCATGGGCATGGACAATATTCCCCGGCCCTCCGGATCGGACGTGGAGCAGGCCGATGCCAGCGGCTGGATGGCGCTCTTTGCCGGCAACATGCGCGATCTTTCCACCGAGCTTGGCAAGGCGGACCGCGCCGATTATTACTCCGAACAATACACCGCAATCGCCGACGCCATCAACGGCCAATTATGGGATGAAGCCACCGGGTTCTATTACGACCGCAACGCCAAGGGGCTGCTGCTCGAAAAATCGTACAACGGACTCATCCCCTTCATCGCCGGGGTCGCCAGTCCGATCCAATCCGCGCAGATCATGGTGACGCTCAAAGACCCCGACCAGTTCTGGTCTGATTACGGCATCCGCAGTCTGCCGGTCAGTGATCCAATATATGAACCGGGTTATTCCGAGTCCGGCTGGAAGAACTCCAACTGGCGCGGACCGGTGTGGCTGCCCATCAATTACCTGCTGGTACAGCGCATCGCCCAGGTGGACGCCGGGGTGAGCGACCTGCTGCGCGAGAACCTGATCAACAACGTGGAACTCAACTGGCAGCAGAGCGGGCGCTTCTACGAGTATTACGACAGCGCCACCGGTCAGGGCATCGGTGCCGATCACCAGACCGGCTGGACGGCCCTGGTGGCGAATTTAATTTACGAGAAGTATCACAAGTAAGGGGAATATGAACATTACACTGGGTAATCTGAAGTTTGTTCTCAAATCCGGCGCACTGATTCCGCTGCTGGTGATGCTGCCCAACATCGTCTGGATGATCCTGCCCAAACCGGCCGCGGCGCAGCAGACAGCCGAACCGCTGGCGCTTACCATCGTTGAAAACATCGGGCGGTTCGCCATCTTGGTTGTGCCGTTCTTCTACGCGCTCGATTGGAAGAAGCCGCTCTCGGTTGCGGTGCTGATCGCCATGGGGTTGGCGCTGGCGCTCTATTACGCTGCGTGGATACGCTATTTCAGCGGCGGCATGACCGCGGAATTGTTCCGTGCGCCGCTGCTGGGCATCCCCCTGCCGCTGGCAGTCGCTCCGGTGGCGTTTTTGCTGCTATCGTCGTACCTGATGGGTTCGTGGATCATGTTCGGGTCTGCGCTGCTGTTTGGCGCTGCACATATCTGGATTTCAGCGATCACCCTTTGACGGGTTGGCTGAACGTCCGTCCAACAGCCGCTGGATTAACGGATCGGCGGCTGTTTTGATACGCGCCACCAGGGCTTCGTCCATGAAGCGGTATTTGTCGGGGATCGCCAGGCACTGGATGGGCGGCAGGCGCATGCCTCCCCCGATGGCGCGGATACGTTCCTTGTACTTCCATTCCATCACCAGGATCAGGTCCGCCCACTGGATGTCTGTGAGGCTGACCTGGCGCGGACTTTGCGGGCTGACGCCGGCTGAACGCACTTCGAGGCGCGGGTCGGCACGGTAGATGGCCTCAGCGGTCGGGCTGCGCCACTGGTTGCGTCCGCAGACGAAGAGGATGTGGGGGGAAGAAGGAGTAGTCATATATTTATTAGTGGTAATGATACCTCAAAAAAATCGACCCTCCGTATTGGAGGGCCTGATCTACTGGGATATTGCTTACGGGTGGAAACAAACCAAATAATCGATGATTTGCTGTTTCTCGGTGTCACTGATGTTGGCGCCGTAACCGATCATGCGGTCGAGGGTGGCGTTCCATTCGCCGCGGGTATGGTTGGCGCTGTAGACGCGGTCGATACTGTGATGATTTTGCAGCTTCTCGCGGATCAGGGCATCCACGTCCACGCTGGGGGTGGGCACGCCGGCGCATTCATCGGCAATTGTGGCTGTGGCATCGGCCGGTTCAGCGGTGGCTGGTGCGACCGGTGGGGTCGGGTTACCCTGGGCAGAACAGGCGGCCAGGAAGACCAGAAATGACGCCGCGGTAACGATAAACAGGTATTTTGCGGTTCTCATAAGTTAAACTCCTTTATTTGGATAAATAATATCCAATTATTATTGGAATTTCCATAGAGAATGTTGTGAATTTCGATCAAATCCGTTCCCAACGCACCAGATTTCCGGGAATGGTGGTTGTGAGTCAAAATTGAATGGATGGCGCGTTGGAAACTCAATTGGTTGAAGGTTGTTGTGTGATTGATGGCGAGTTTCCAACGACACCCTACGGATGAAGGATTTTCCTCGTTGAAAATGCTCCTAATCCTTTCATAAGATGCGGTGAATCGAAAACATTGGTCAATTGTAGGGTGCTGTTGGGAACGCTCAATAGGCCAAATGACGAAATTCGGTCAAATCCGTTCCCAACGCACCGGATTTCCGGCGATGGTGGTTGTGAGTCAAAATTGTTTGGTGGTGCGTTGGAAACTCACTCGGTTGAATGCCTTTATTTGATCGATGGCACGTTTCCAACGACACCCTACGATAGATTTCAATTAATTAGATGCGGATACATAGACTATATACTGATCCGGATCAGAAGTATCTACATATATTACCTGGTAGGTTGACCATTCCCATTCCGCGTGCATGATTTCTCCCGAGCAAGTTTCCAATTCTGTAGCAACGTTTGGTTCCCACCAGTCGGGCATGGTTTCACGCGGAAGTTTTCCGCTTGGATTGATTTTGGTCAATGGTTCCTGACATGCTGTACTTTTAAGAAATTCATCCAAATCTTCTATGGGCAAATTGAACCTGATTAAGACCGAGATCTCATTCATGCCTTCAACATGTGCATAAATTTCTGTGGCAGATGCCGGGATCTTGATCTCTGCATTGTTTTCCACTCCGTAAAGATCTGTTTCTGCCGTAATCAGGGGATAATGTATATCACCGGAATAGAATCCGCCGTCACTCTTTGCAAAGACGATAAATACATAAATGGCATAACCCACGAATGCAGCCGAAATGAGGCTGAGAATACCGAAGATGATTATCAGAACGATCTTTATTGGCGAATAACGCTTCGTTTCTTTCATTTTCCACCTCCGCAAATGACCCCGATTGCACAAATCTATTCCTTATTATATTTCTTATAAGAATTCCTGATCATTGATCAGCCGATTTTCCAAAGTTTTACTTGAAAGCCGAAATTGCTGGATGGTGGGTTGGAAACCACTCGGTTGTAAGTCTTTATCGATCGATGGCACGTTGCCAACACACGTTACGGAATGCCTCGCTCTCTTGTATAATGAAAGCATGAAACGTATCGTACTTGAAATCATCCTCATCGTTGTGATCCTCGCCCTGGCGGGGGCTGGACTGTGGGCCATCAACCGCAGCTTCAACACCACGCTGGGGCCGCTCAAACAGGTGAACGCCGACCTGAGCACGCAGGTTTCGCAATTGCTGCACCCCACCCCTACCATCATCGCCGACCCGGTGACCATCATCCACGAGGTACAGGCGCTGGCCCGGCTCGAGACGATCCAGTATTCGGTGGAAAAGGTGATCACCGCCGAGACGGGCGGAGGCGCCTTTGCCTGGCTCACGCAAGACAAGTTGCTGCTGATCGCGCACGGCACGGTCATCGCCGGGGTGGACATGGCGAAGATGGAAGAAGGGGATATGTGGCTGGTTGGCGAAGTGCTGCACGTGCGCCTGCCGGCTGCCGAGATCTTCGTGGCCACGCTCAACAACAAGGATACCCAGGTCTACAACCGCGAGACCAGCATCTTCCGTGCGGCCGACCCCGATCTCGAGACCCAGGCGCGTAAGGCTGCCGAGGAGGAGATCCGCAAGTCCGCCATCGATGACGGCATTCTGGATTTAGCGCAGCAGAACGCGGAGAGCTATCTCACGCGCTTCTTCGCCGCGCTGGGGTATACCCAGGTGGTCTTCGAAAATTAGTCAATGCACTATCGATTGAATAACCAGACATCCCCGGGTATACCGGGGATGTTAATTCACATTTGATACTGGTGCGTTCGAAGGTTATTTTGTGGGAGTTCCGGTGATCGAGATTGTCTCTTGTGAAAAATCATAAGCGTAAACCGTAGACACATAATCGGTGCCGTTAAATCCCGAGGCATCGATAAGCAGGATGGATTCATCTTCCCAATTCTCAAAACGTAGAGGTATCTCATTTACTTCCAAAATGGTTTGCGAAGCTTCTGTCTTCGTGTCATAAATAATTGCAGTCGATGACTCTGCGTTAAATCCATCGTCACTGCAAATTGCAACTGAATATGCCAGATACCTTCCATCTGGAGACCAGGCGAATGAGATGGCTTTTGACAAATTAAGGATCGAAAGTTGATTAGTTGCCAGATCGACAATTGTGGCTCCACCCTGATTGATGGCGTAGTAATTATTGGCTGGGGAAAAAACAACCTGATACGCCGGAGAACTTTCACTCGAGTGTACCAAAGTTGTTAAATTTCCCGACTTCAGGTTCAACCGGTAAAGCCCTCGGGTATTAGGATAAGCAATACATTCGGTTTCTCCCCAATCCCAAATAATCATTGTAGAGAAGAACAAGTTATTCCCGTCATTCGACCAAAAAAGAGCGTAAAACCATGGACTAGCGAAAAACCCGGATTCACTTGGAGGTGGATACCCAATCAGATCATCGAAATTAAATTGCCATTTTTTACCCGTCTGATCCAGAACGACCAGGGTTGGATCGGCATAGAAATGACAAATGGCAGCTCCCCATAAACCATCAGTTGAAAAACTGATGAAATTAGAATCACCATCATTACACGGGTTGGGGAAGAGCGCTACCTGAGTGTTTCGTGAAGATTCTGTTTGTTGCCATTCTTCTTCTTCCTGAGCCCTCAGCGCTTGCTGGGTATTTTGAAATACTTCGGTGCTTTGCTGTTTCGGATTCAATGTTGATTTCATAACCTCTGTCCCACTGGTTGGAACCGGCGTCAGGGTAATCATGAGGGTAGATGTTGAAATACCTTCCTTTGTAATCAAACCCATGTTTGTGTTTGTTGTTGCTGTATATGACGCACTACATGCACAAAGCAGAAGGGTGAGGATAATCAAGATACTGGCAGTCTTTTTAATCATGATTGACCTTTTTCTTTATGTATGGCAGGTATTTTCCCCGATATGATTATTCTATTCATTTTTTTACTTCCTGCAATAAAAATATTATTGTTCATAAAAATATACCCGTTGTATTTCGGAGTGTTATTTACTCCAGAGAATCCATCTTCCTGACGTTGCGGCTGAGCACACCTGCCAGGCCGTCAAGCGTTCCGAGCAGCCCGGTGATGAGGAACATCGCCGACATGCCGGCACCCGGTCCCCAGCCCACCAGCCCGCTGAGGAAGTTCGGTTGGGCGAAGAAGGGCTCGAAGAGGTGGTCCGCCGCCAACCCGCCGATAAGATATCCGAGGGGTGACGGGCTGGCGAGCAGCATCTCGCGCACGGCAAAGACCCGCCCCTGCACGTCAGCGGGGACGCGTTCCTGCCAGATCGAGTAGAACGGACTGACTATGAACGGGATCGACAGCTCCGAGAGGAACCCGGCAATGCTCCAACCCCACACGTCGCGGCTGATGGCGGTGATGAAATCGCAGATCATGAACGAAAAGAAGGTTGCCCAGGTGAAGGTGGCTGCCTTGTTGCGCGGCGCGCGCCAGAAGGTGAGGATGAGCCCGCCGAGGATGCCACCCAGCCCCATCACTGTCTGCACCGTGCCAAGCGCGATCTTGTCGCCGCCGGTGTGGGTGAGGATCATGGGCGAGAGGATCGACATGTAGGTGAACCCGGCAAACAGGTTGATGCCCATGAAGATGATCGTGATGGCGCGCAGCCCGGTGTGGCTGAAGATGTAACGGAAGCCAAAGCGGAACTCGTGACTAAAATTGCCGCTGGCCTTGGCGCCGGTTTCGGTAGGTGCCGGCTTGGGCAGGCTCACCAGCAGCAACACCACGAGCCCCGGCAGCAGAGTGATGAGGTCGATGATCATCACCAGGTTCAATCCGCCAAAGGTGAGCAGCACGGTTGAGAGTGCCGGCGCGATCATGCCCATGGCCGACTTGGACAGACCGATGAGGGCGTTAGAACGGGTGTACTCGTCCCTCGGCATCAGCAGGCTGACCGAGGAGAAGAAGGCCGGTGATTGGAAGGCTTCGAAGGCGCCGGAGAGCCCTTCGGCCAGGTAAAGCTGCCAGAAGGCCAGCTTGCCGGTGAGCGCGAGGATCAGCAGCGCCAGCGTGACCAGACCTGAGCTGAGGTCGGCGGCAAACATGATCCACTTGCGCGGCAGGCGGTCCGCCAGCACGCCGGCAAAGGGACTGCAGATCATGAAGGTCAGGCAGGAGAAGAACCCCAGCAGCACCATGGCAGTGACCGAGCCGTTGTTCTGGTAGGCCCATACCATCAGTGCAAAACGGGTCAAGCCGGACCCGAGCAATGAGAGCGATTGTCCGCCCCAGAGGAAATAGAAGGCTTTTTTGTTCGATAATAATTTCATTGTGACCCTTAAAAATAAAAACCGCGGCTGCGCGCCGCGGAGAAATATCAACGAGATAACGGAGGTCAGTTATCCTGAAAACAGGCGCGCGAATAGAACCCCTGCGCCAATTCTCGCTCAATGATCACCGTTTTCAGTACAGAAATGTCCATGCCACCAGTATACCCCGGGGCGTCCATCCTGACAATGTTTGAACGTCAGAAACTTGCTATAATCATTGGATAATTTATACAATAGAGGTGCCCATGACCCTGATCGATTAACCTTTCATATCGAGATGCTGCGTTTACCCGATTTTTAATTGGGATGATTGTGTTTTCGCACTTATTGAAAGGTGATCAGGAATGGTAAAACTCATTCGTCAGATGACGGCGCAAGACGTCATCGAGCTTCTCCGGTTATTCGAACAACAGAATATTGAAGTGGTAATCGACGGCGGCTGGGCGGTGGATGCCCTGCTCGGCCGGCAGACGCGCCCTCACGACGATCTGGACGTGGCCGTGCTGCACAAGGACGTGCCGCAGATCCGTGCGCTACTTGAAGCGCGCGGTTACAGCGAGGCTTTCCGCGATGATGCCTGGGAGTGCAACTTTGTCATGGAAGACGGACTCGGTCACTCGTTCGACCTGCACTCCTGCACCTTTGACGCGGACGGCAAGAACATCTTCGGGGTGGCGTATCCGTTCGAGTCGTGGGGCGGGCACGGCAAGATCGGCGGGCAGGCGGTGCGCTGCATCGCGCCGGATTGGCTGGTGAAGTTCCATAGCGGCTACCCGGTGGACGCGACCGATTACCATGACGTCAACCTGCTGTGCCGGGAGTTCGCGCTGCCGCTGCCTGATGACTACGTAGGATTCATGGGGAAGGAGCAATAAAAAAAAGAGCAAACCCTGTCCGGATTTGCTCTTCAACGCTAGTCCCCGCTGGGGTTTTGGACTTTCCTGCGTTTGTTCAGTGTCATGCCCACCAATCGCGACACCACCACGGCGATATAGATACAACCGATCATCTGCTCGAGCATCATGATCGATCTGGCCCAGGTGGAGGCCGGTGCGATATCGCTGAGGCCGGTGGATGACAGGTTGGTGAAACTGATGAACAGCGCTTCGTTGAACACCAATGGCCGGTTTCCAACGACCTGGCTGGTGAAGCTGCCGGGCGCCCAGAACTGGCAGGCAATGTAAAAAAACGCGAACGCCCAGGTGAGCAGCATGTAGGTGGCGATGATGGCGAAGACCTCATCGGTGGTCACTCTGAAATCGCCCATCATGTATTTGATCATACTGCCAACGGCAAAAAAGTAGAACACGCCGTCCGCCAGGCATGACCAGGCAGTGAGCGTATCGGTGCCGAAGATAGCCGCTGCCAGCGACAGCAGTAAAGCCGGCAGGTACAGGGTCCATTTCAACCACGGCAGATTGGGATCCTGGTTCTCCACCCACAACACCAGTACTACCGCTGTTATGCCGAAGACGCTGATCCAGGCTTGCTGATTGAGGGTCTCGTGAAAGAGAGTAAAAAGCAGCAATTGCAGCAATTGCGTTGCCAGCAGGAAAGCGGAGGGTTGACGTCTGAACAGATTTTTTCTAAGTTTTGTGATTTCGCCTGATTGACTCATAGCTCAAATTATACGGTATGTGAGCAGAAATGAGAGATAAAAACGCGCGTGTGGCTGGTTAAATTTGAATCAAGCCACGGAAAAGAGTAGAATGTTTAAAGCGTTCAATTGAATCCCTTATGATTATGGAGGATTAAATGAAACGACTCTTGGGACGTTCGGGCATTGAGATCAGCGCGCTGGGGATGGGCTGTTGGGCCATCGGCGGTCCGTTCTGGGCGGGCGAAACGCCGCAGGGTTGGGGCCAGGTGGATGACGCCGAGTCGACCCGGGCCATCCTCACCGCATTGGACCTGGGGGTTACCTTCTTCGATACCGCCAACGTCTATGGGGCAGGGCACAGCGAACGTGTGCTCGGTGCCGCCCTTGGAGTGAAACGCAGCCAGACCGTGATCGCCACCAAATTCAATGCCGTGTTCGATGAGACCACCCGTCAGGTGACCGGCTCGGACGTGACCCCGGAGGGCATCCGCCGTGCCTGCGAAGACTCGCTGCGCCGCCTGGGTACCGACTACATCGACCTCTACCAGTTCCACGACAACGGTTTCCCCGCCGCCAAAGCACAGCCCGTCCGAGACACACTGGAGGAGTTGGTGAAGGCCGGCAAGATCCGCGCTTACGGCTGGAGCACCGATTTCACGGAGAACGCCGAATATTTCGCCGGCGGCGAGAAATGCACTTCCATCCAGTTGCAGTTGAACGTGCTGGACGACAACGCTGACATGATCGCCCTGTGTGAGAAGCACAACCTGGCTGCCATCAACCGCGGACCGCTGGCCATGGGGCTCCTCACCGGTAAGTACAGCGGCGCGACAACGGTCTCCATTGATGATGTGCGCGGCCGCAAGAGCCCCGACTGGATGAAATATTTCAAGGACGGTATGCCCAACCCGGAATGGCTGGCCATGCGCGACGCCATCGTGGGCATCCTCACCAGCGGCGGGCGCAGCATTGCCCAGGGCGCGCTGGCCTGGAACTGGGGGCGCAGCCCGTTGACCATCCCCATCCCCGGCTTCCGTACCGTCAAACAGGTGGAAGAGAACGCCGGAGCGCTCAAGTTCGGTCCGCTCACCCCGGCACAGATGGCCGAGATCGAGACCATTCTCAAACGATAGCCACCAGACAAAGAGAAAGCCGCTTCCTGATGGAAGCGGCTTTTTGGTCTAGTGAGCTTCACCAATCTCAACGATGTAGCTGTCGGGATCTTTGATACGAAACAGGCGCTCCCAGGGCAGGGTCACGATGCCGTGCAGGATCTCCACGCCGCGCTGCTGCAGGTCGGCACAGCAGGCATCCAGGTCTTCGCTCTGCAGGTAGATCACCACGTTGCCGCGCCCCTGCGGACCGGTGGAGGTGAACGCGGCAGTCAATTCTTTCGGCTGCAATTCACCCGCCTGGTGCAGCGCCAGGTCACCCTCGAAGATGACCATGGTCTTCCAGTCGTCGCGTATCTTTAAGCCGAGCATCTCGGTGTAAAACTGCTTCGAGATTTCGATATCGTTCACAAGCAAAATGGTGTTGACGTGTTTCATGGTTTATTCCATCCTTTTCGAGATCGGGTGATCGGGGTTGAGCTGCAGCAGGTCCCACAGGTTGCCGTAGAGATCAGCGAAAACGGCCACCATACCGTAATCTGCCTGTTTGGGCTCGCGCACGAAAGTGATGCCCTTGGCCAGCAGGGCTTTGTAATCGCGCCAAAAATCATCGGTATTGAGGAAGAGGAAGACCCGCCCGCCGGTCTGGTTGCCGATGAAGGGCTCCTGCTCCGGTTTCGAAGCGCGCGCCAGCAGCAGCGTTGTCCCCTTGCCGCCGGGGGGTGCCACCACCACCCAGCGTTTGTCCTGTTCGGGCTGGTAGGTGTCTTCGATCAGCTCAAAGCCGAGCTTGCTGACGTAAAAATCGAGAGCTTCGTCGTAATCTTCCACCACCAGAGCGATGTGAACGATGGATTGCTTCATTTCCTCTCCTTTTTCGGTGGATAGGTGTGAACCTTGACCTGATCGATCTTGCGGTTGGGTGGGGTGACCGGCACCAGCACGGTCAATTGTTCATTTATTCCCTTGCCGTCGCGGCGCGGATTGTTAATGTACAGGTCCAGGGTGTATTCGGCGCGGATCTCGCACCCCGACATGGGGAACCATTCGCCGTAGGCATAACGCACCAACGCCGAGTACTCAAAGGGATCCAGCATCCGTTCGGGGGTAAAAGCTGCGTAGAAACCGGGTTCGAGACTGCGGGTGACCATCCCCGCCGGCGCGCGGGGTTCACTCACTTCCACGCAAGCCATGTGAAGCAGATCGTCGCTGCCCGGTTCGCTGACCTCGTAGGCAATGGTGGTGTTGCGTGTGATCCAGTTGTCGATTTCGCCAATGCGCGGTGCGAAGGTTTGCTGCCAAAAATTCGGTATGGTCATCTCGTTGATGTTTTCCGAGATGCTGCTATGAATTTCCATCCCCACCAGGTGCATCCAGCCGCGCTGGATAATCTCGGCGCGCACGGCCACCTGCAGCGGATCGCGGTGACTGCGTTCTTCCATCAAGCGCGCCAGGGTATCGATCTCGCTGAAACGTGCCATAAGGCCGGCGCGTTCCAGACGGTAATTTCTCGGGGTCAGATCGTACAGCGCGGTGAAGGCGCGGGTGAAAACCTCCTGCGATTCGAAACCGCAGTCCAGCGCAATGTCGAGGATGCGGTCCTGCGAGGCCCCCAGCCTGCGCGCGCCTGCGGCCAGCCGTTTGTTGCGCACAAATTCCTTGAGTGAAAAACCGGTGATGGCGGCAAACACCCGGTGGAAATGCGAAAGTGAATACCCGGAACAGGCAGCCACCTCCTCCAGGTCGATTTTCTCCATCAAATGGCCTTCGATGTAATCCACCGAGCGTTGAATGCGGTCATCGTATTTCATCACGATAATTTTAGCAGTTGTTGGCTTGAAAGCCCTTCTTTCGGCGTGTTTTTTGACCGGATTCGATAGAAAACATCAAAGCGGCGCGTGAGTGATTGGATAAGATAAGTGTATCGATTATATAAAGGAGAGAAGCAATGGCACACAAATTCGGAGAGGTTAAGTATGAAGAGCTGCCCGAGCAGCATGTGATCTGCAGCCGCATCGTTAGCGCGGAACCGGAGGACGATTCATCATCGGTGGTGCAAAACTGGCTGGCACAGCACGGCATGAGTCTGGAAGGCAGACGCAATTTCGGCTTCGACGTGCCGGTGAGCAGCGCCGAGGCAAGCGCCGGGATGCGCGGCTATGAGGTCGGCTTCACCGTACCCGAGGGGACAAAAGCCGATGACGGCGTACAAGCCCGCATCTACGGCGGCGGGACATACGCAGTGATGCGCATCCACAATGCCTTCGAGGCACCGTTCGAATCCATCCCGACGGGCTGGCAGCATCTGGTGAAGCAGGTGGAGCAGAGCACGGAATGGAAGATGAGCTGCGGGTTGTGCTACGAGGAAGTGGTCAAAGGAGAGGAAGGCAACGACCTGATCCTCTACCTGCAGGTGGACAAGAGTTGATCGCTGGAAGCCCTCCCCAAAAAAAGAGGACTTTCTTTTTCAATCATCCTTGGGGAAAGAGAAATGCATCTGTACGACCACCCATTTGCCGTCGCGCTTTTCCAGTGTGCCGGTCCAGCGGCAGTTGTCCCAACCGGTGGGCTGGCCTTTCCATTCGGCATGGTCATCCAAAAAGCAGGAGTACCAGGCGGTATCACCCAGCCTCGAGAATTTCACCCTCAGGTCGCGGACGGCGTAATCGGTGGCCTTGAATTCATCGCGCATCCAGAACCCTTCGCCGAGTTTTTTAAAAG
Source organism: uncultured Anaerolinea sp. (assembly GCA_964456715.1). Lineage (GTDB taxonomy): Bacteria > Chloroflexota > Anaerolineae > Anaerolineales > Anaerolineaceae > UBA6107. The sequence goes on from CAYWCH010000018.1 coordinate 16,691, forward strand.
CTTCGAAACCGCTGATGGTGCTCTTCGAATCGGGATGAAAAATGAAGAAATCACTGTCATTAGCAACGATGGAGAATAGCCGGTCGAGGTTTTTGGTCAAGGCCCAACCGATGCAGTCATGGATCACTGCGGAGACTTCCTGTTCATCCAATTTGGTGGCCATTCGATCCCCCTTTTTCTTCGATCCGTTTAAGTTCGAATTTTGCCGGTTTTCCGTCTGAGAGCACGGTGATGTGGCCTTCCACATCCACGTTGGCGCCGTTCTCCACCCGGATGTCGCCGCGGACTTCCACGTTGGCATTCTTCCCAAAAACCACATTGGCGCCCTTGTTGATCACCAGTTTTGGATCTTTGGTGAGCACTTCGAAGGTGGTTTCGCAGTGATTACAGCGCACCCGTCCGCTGCCGAGGTCTTCAAATTCGTTGGAACCGCACTGGGTACATTCGTAGGGTTTGATCATTTGGCACCTCGTTTCAGGTCTTTATCGAATGTCATGTTTATTATGGCATAAATTCACAGGAATCCAGTACATCAAAATTGGGCGCCGGTA
>CAYWCH010000019.1:0-9697 GCA_964456715.1 uncultured Anaerolinea sp.
GGTAGGCAATACGCTGTCGCCCGACCCGTTCAAGGATGATGTTGGCAACGGTGGTTTTTCCTGAGCCAGATCCACCGGCGATACCGATAACGAGCGGCGTGAGTTTATTGGGCATATGCTAATTATACATGAGAGGATTTCATAAACCAGCACAAACTGCCACTTGCTTTGGCAAACCACAATATAATAATTAAATGAACCCAACTACCATGAAAATCATTACATTGATTGCTATTGCAGTTATCCTGGTACTGCTCTTACGCTTCATGCAGCCGAAGCTCCCCATCCGTGAACAATTCCTGCTCAAGCTCATTCAATCGAAAAGCCCTCAACTGGACAACATCCGGCTATTCATGTTCATCAAGATGGTCATCCACCCGGTGGAAGCTGTGACCGATCTCGATTTCCAAAAACGCTTTCTGGATGATCCCCAGACTTTTAGAACAATCTGTGATCAGTTCAAAGATTTCGGCGCCAAAGCGCTTTACCCTCTGCTCAGTTTTGAAGCGCTGAACTGGGAGCTTGACGTGAATACCAATAACGTGCTGGTCAGCAGGCTGGCTGCCCACCAGGTATGCTGTCGATTCCCACAGACCGCTGAAATTATTGAAGACCTATTGATCGTCTCACCCGATGAAATCACAGCACGATTTGTTTCAGCATCCAAAAACGATCTGCCCGGGGTGGATGCTATAAAGCTGCGTTACCGTGCCAACATTCAGCACATGCTTGAAGTGATCGTCTCCACCAAACGAAACGAGTGGTAGCCGGGTACCAACCCGGGGATCCAGGAATGGGCGGAAGCCCTCCTGGTGAAATACTTCAATAAACCAACCGAGTTAGTTTAAAAATAAAAGAGCCACCGGTGGGAGTCGAACCCGCGACCCGCCGCTTACGAATGAGTACTCACCCGGAGGCTCGGAAATGAATACAAAAAAGCGGAATTCCGCGATCAGTGACCCGCCGCTCACTCAAATCATCGTTGGATCAATTGACCGAACAATCGAATCATTTATCCAGGATCGACGCGCCCAAGGACTATCCAGAAAGACGATTAGGATTTACAACCAAGAGCTGGGATATTTCCTGAAGTATCTCAAGAACTTTCACATTAAAGTGATGGATGATATTTCAGCACCAGTTATCCGAAGTTACCTGGAATCCCTTGCCACTCATCGAAACAAAGGAGGGGTCCATATTTCCTACCGAAGCATCCGTTCGTTTTGCTATTGGTATGAACAGGAAACCGACGGTGAATATCACTCACCCACTCGAAAAGTGAAAGTTCCGGTTCCACCTGGTGATCCTCTGAATGGCATCCCCATTGAAGATGTAGAGCGAATGGTAGATTGCTGCGAAACGGAAAACGCAAAAAGGGATAAAGCACTCCTGCTTGTGATGGCTGACACTGGTGTCCGGGTGGATGAGATCATCACCTGTAATATTTCAGATCTTGATCCGTCGCTCAATAGCCTACACGTTTACGGGAAAGGCCACAACGGAGTTAAGAAAGAGCGTAATGTGTTTCTGGGGAAACGCTCGAGAGCTGCATTACGAGCCTATTTAAAGACCCGCTCCCTTTCGCGAACAGATCCTGTCTTTGTCACCGAGACAGGTGAAAGAATGGATTATTACACCGTTCGTCAGATCATCCGCCGGCGAGCAAAAGATGCACATTTGAATTATGTTCCCTCGCCACACGATTTCAGAAGGGAATTTGCGCTCGAGTGCTGGCGAAATGGCATGGATGTGATCACCCTGGCACGGTTAATGGGTCATTCAGAACAATACATGGCCACTGTGTTGAGGCGTTACTTGGCTCAAAACACGGGTGATCTGATGAGATCACATCAGATGGCGAGCCCAGTAGATAACGCTTGGAATTAATGGTTTCAGCTTTTATCTTTTGGGGGCTTGTGGATTATTTCAATTCACCTATAATAATCATTGAACTAATATGGGGCGGTTACCTTCCTTTTTACATTTCTAAGAGATTTTTCGATTTTTAAGAATAGCATAGTTCGCTGTTTCTCAATAAAACCAGCAGAACCATGCTTGCTTTGATGAAATTTCAAGCGATAAGATATTCAGCAAATTGGAGGGAAAATGTCAGATCAGCCAAAGAAGATTACATTTTTAGCAAAACCTGAATCCTTGATTTCATTCGAAGATTGGGCAGAATATCTGTTTGCTCTTTTTACTGGCCCTTGTAGGATTGATGAAGATGCAATCAGTGGAAAACTATCCTTTATCATTACTTTCGGCGTTATAGAAGACCAAATAGAAGGAATGAAAATTGAAATATATCCAAAAGAAGAAGGAATTCCACATTTTCATGTTCGATGCCAAGGGACAACAGCAAAATTTTCAATAAAGGATAGCGCTTTTTTGGATGGCAACCTACCTGAAAAGATGGTTAGAAAAGTAAAATTCTGGTATGTGCAAGAAGGGGTAAAGAATCTACTGGTCGAAAAATGGAATAGTACGCGACCTACTAATTGCACAGTCGGAATATATCGTGAATAAAATCAAATCTATTTCGAATCGCTATCTCATCAGGAATTTAATATTGTCCCTGATAATAGACAAGGAAAAAAAGAAATAATGATTTGGCCAGATAATTTTCCACCCAATTGTCCTTCATCCGATTCATCTGAAACTCGTGGTCGGTATTATCGTTTGGTGAAACGCAACCCTTTGGATTTGATTGATTTTTCACCGAGCAATCAGAAACCTGATGAAAGTTACGACGATCCGGAATGCATTAAATGTGGCATCTCTTTATGCAATTCCCTTTCAGGAATTAAGAAACATAGAGAATGGTACACTTGGAAAAAAGATTACTATATTGCAAAGGTTGATTTTGAAGTTGGAATGGGAAAAATAAAAAAGACTCCTCCAAGCAGTGAACATCATTACACTTGGTGGTTACCAAAAGATTTTAATCCCTTACCCATTTTTGAAGTTATTGTAGAAAAGGATGGGGAGGAAAAATGAGATTCCACGAAAGGTTTGAATTGTTCGGCAAACTTGAAGTTGAGGAGGTTTTGGATTTTTTTGATAAACCTCTCATGCTTATAGTTAAGAACCAGGTAGATAATAGGTTCTTTATAAAACTTGGAAATGAAACGGAAGAAGAAGAAGTTTGGGTATATATTCCAGTTTCCAGACGGCGAATTGAAGCGATAAAAACTGGGGCGATTAGCATTCAGAACGCATTTCTTCATACGGAAAATCAATCAGCTTTTATCATTCATCTTCCTTTTCTTGAGACCGCAGAAGTAGTTTCAGAAACGATAACTTCTAGTGAAATACCTTTATCTTATCTTCCTCCATCTGATGCAAAATTTTCATTACCTGTAAGAACATTGCCGATTCTTGAAAATATCAAAATTGTGGCAAATCAACTTAATAGAGTTGTGTTCCGAATGCATCTATATTTTGAAAACTCCTTGAGAACAGAGGCACCAATTAATGAACTCGGTGGAATTTTTATTTCTACCCAAAATATGATTAACAGTATTGGCCAAGCACTGAAGGAGAATTATGCGAAATCAGGAAGAGTGCCTTTTTCGATTGTAGGCGAAAATGAACTTATGCTTAGGGGAGTAGGTGCAAATTCGTTTGAAATTGAGCTAGTTTCAGCAAAAATTCCAAACGTGCTTGGTGAAACGGAAATTGATTTAGCTATTCAAAAATTCATCGAACTCATTGGTATTGGAGATGATTCTAACAGGTTAAATACCCAATTGAAAGCACTTCAACCTCGAGTTGCAAGTAATTATTATAAATTCCTAGATTCAATTACCGGTTCAATCGAATCGACCAAGTATGATTGGGCTTCTCCAAATGGTATTGATCATGGTTCGATATCTATAACTACTGAGAAAGCACGAAATGCTATGGTAATAATCGAACTTGCAAATAATCCATCGCCAGAAATCATCAGTGTAACTGGTGAACTTATAGGGATTCATTTGAAAACGAGAAGATTCTGGTTAGAAACTGAAACTGGAACAGTTGCTGGATATATGACAAAAGACAGAATAGATTCTTTTATTGGTGTAAAGGTCGGTGAAAACTACAATGCAAAGATACAACGACAAAAAGTCAATTCATTAAAAACTGACGTCGATGAATATAAATATGAATTGCTTAGTTTAGAGCAAATCGCTATTTAGCCCTTTCTACATACTCAGTATCCTACGCGGTCAGGTAATCGCTTCTGACATACCCAACCTCCCCGTACAGTTTTTTCCAAAGAGAAGTTTGATCCTTTACCAATTTCACTTCTTGGTTGGGCAAGATCAACCTCAGCGATTTGCTTTCTGCAGAAGGTTGTACGCGCACATTCAATGCCCCCACCCCCACCTTCAGCTGAGTCGCTACGTAAGGCAGTGGAATCGGGCTCGGTAGAGATGACCGCCTCATCCAGGACAAGAATCCTTCGAGGTTGCCATCAAAGAAATCTACATCCATTTCGGATGATGAACCTGGTAACGTGAACCGATCTGCAAAAACTTGCCAAGCTAAGGGTGCCGGCATACCTTTCGATAAGGTCGGGGTCCAATTTGGATAATATGCCTTCAGCTGATCCCAGGTGATTTTTCGATGGAAAAGTACATTTACATATTGCGCGATACAGTTTGCCAATTTCATTTCATCAAAAATGAATGGGAAGATCTCGGTCAGGTAAACATCGGCAAATCCTTTGCTCGTGTAGTGCATCCCTGGCAGGTCGATCAAATTTGTGAACCTGGTCAAGAAATCAACTGTTGTTCGTTGGATCTGCTTCTTGGTCAGCTTTGGAACCTTATCCCAGGAGATCTTCTTTGCCCGGTATTCATAGAACTTGTCCCAATCAGACCAATTCTGTTCATTATCGAGTAAATAAAAATCAGCTTTCACCTCATCGATCAGGTTCGCAGCATCCTCAGCTTGGGTGATTCCTGAAAAGGTACCATCAAGCCATGGATAAATTCCAAGTGCCAGTCCTGCAGCGCGCGTCTTCGCGCAAAATTCTCTGCATTTGGGATCGATATATCCCCCACCTGCAGTTCCTTTGACAACCACCGCAAAGACGCCATTTGCAGCCAATTTGTATGGATCGAAATCAGTCTGGTATCTGGAGACGTCAACAAAAAGCGTCTTTTCCTTGAATCCCGTGAACATGGTTGCTGTCGGTTTTTGGTTGACCGTTTCTACAGAAACGCTGACGACAGGGGTGGAATCTTCCGTTTGAACCTGGACCATATCTTTTACTAGGTATTTTTCAGGATCAACAACACCGGCTGGGTAACCAGGTGTTTGCATGCCTTGGATCTTCACCAAAAAATGCAGATGCGGTTCATTCCCATTCGATCCCGACATGCCGGAGCGCCCGATCACGTCTCCCGCTTTTACCTGTTGGCCAACCTTCACCAACGCTTGAGATAAATGGGCATAAGCAGTTTCAACCTGCAAGCCATCGATGGTCGATATGATCCTGACCTGGCGTCCATAAGGTCGAGTGTCTTCAGAACTATCCAAAACGGATTTGATCACCTTTCCATCTGCAGCTGCCCGCACTGGGGTTCCCATGCTGCAGGCAAAATCAAGTCCCTCGTGACCAGGGAATCCCCAATATGCGTACGCTTTCGGGTTTGCCCCAAACTTCTGACAAACTGGATCTGAAACGGGATAATGTAATTGAATGGTCATATTTTTCTCCTATGAACCTGCGATAACGGCCATACATCCGAACACACGCGATGCGGTAATTCCTGACCATGATAAAGTAGTCGATCCGGCAAGGCCGGGCGCGTTTGAGTAATATCCATATTTCCCGGCCTCGATTAATTGCGGACCGAGTTCCACTGATTGGCCACTTGCTGTTGGACTCCAATCTGCGGCGTATGTCGGAATTGTGTCGATGGCAATATCTCCAACTGCAGACGAAGTTGAAATTGACGAAGCATTACCTGAACCAGTACCACAAGTTCCATAAGCTCTGATCGTTCCTGTTGCCAGGCTGCCAATATAGTTTGTGCAGTAAAAGTGATATTTGCTGGCGGTGTATTGCAAGGTTCCCGCAATTGTTACATTTCCAGCAGTTGGATTCCTGATAATCCAAATACCGCTCGAATCATAGGTATTGCCAGAGGAATCGATCACTTTTGTCATTGCTGAACCATTACACGTCATTGTTAATACTGGCGATGTGCTAGTAGAGCTCCCGCTTCCGGACGTAAAACGAACAACCAAAAGGTCAGTGCCTACATCGACGGTATGGGTAAAAGAAAACGATGAGCCGACTGCAGGGGTTACATAGCTGGTTTTCGTTGCCAATTGCTGTAGCGCATTTGTTGACGAATAGGGCACAACGTTCAGCATGGCCGGGACCGTACTCGTTCCACCACCTGAATACGATGTCATGGCAATGCCGATACCACCAGAAGACGGTTTTTGAACGAAACCCGAATCCTTCGCATATCCCGCTGTACTCGATGGGATCAACCAGTGACCTCGTGTTACATTGCCTGTGACGACAACGGTTCGAACTCCGTTGATCACGAACCTACCTAGAGCTCCCACAGCGATGGTATCCAAACACACACCTACCACACTCGGGTCGCCAGGCAATACGGTGGTCTTTACAGATGAATCATGAGCATTGTCAAACACAACGATCATTCCAGGTGTAAGCTGGATTGAGCTGTTATTTGTGGCAATAAAAACAGATCCATCAGTGCTTATTTTGTTGCCACTAATTACATACCAATTGGTGCCATCGAATCGTAATAATGTCACCAGAGTGGTAGAAAGCGCATAATCAAAATTCTGTGGAGTGATGATGTTACCAACTGCATTCTTGAGTGTGGCCACTTGGCCGGTTGTCATTTTCAAGGCGATAATGTCACCAGACAAACCACCACTGATAGTCGAAAGATTATCAGAGGATGCACCAGCCTCATTTGCGATCACATAGAAGCCGTACCCGCTCGAAGGGGTAACCGTGATCGCATCAGCTGCGATAGACAATCCCCCACCGTAATCGGCGATCAAACGAGCTGATCGCTTCCAGTTTTCCTGAACGCCAGCTTCCAAGTGATTCAGATTGGCAGCGTTCAAAGGTGTACCCGGTGTGATACTTGTCACCGGTTCAATTTTTGCACTGGAGATCACTTCCCCTTTCGAGTCATCAGTGATCTTGTACTTCACAGGGGTTGATACGGGCGATTCATCAGCCCATACAGTTGGTTCGTAAGCCATGTTTTCTCCTATCGATATCGATGCTGCCACGATCTGCTCTGACCGGTATTCCCAACACCACACCTGACCAGGTAATCTGCAGCAGCTTCATTCAAAACTTTCATTTGAGACAATGCCAATTCCCAGGTATTTACATCCTCATAAGTTGGTGAAACGACATTTTGGCCATCCGCAAAGTCGAAATTAAGCTCCTCGATCAGAACACCACTAGGAAGCATTGAACCTTGGCGTAAAAGGTCGATATTCTCAATGAGTTGATTGAGATCTTCGGATGTTGGGATGGTAGCAATCGTCGGTTCTACCAAAGTGATCAGCGAGACCGAGACACCACGTAGGGTGGAAAAACTCACCCTCAAATACTCAGTATTGGAATGAATCCTTTGCCAGTCAGCCACGTTGAAATAGGCTTTACTGGTTTTGTTGACAATATCCGCTTCTGATCGATCAAAGATCGGATCAACCCAAGCCATTGATCACCCCCGATACCGTCAGATCCTGGATAAATCCACCAGTCAGATCATTTTCGATTCTTTCAACAACGCCTCGAACCTTTCGACCATTCATGCTATCGACCAGCGCAACGACGCCTGGTTGCTGAAATGATGCGAACATCCTGATCGAATACTTGTAGCGTTGTTGGTAATATGCAAAAACTCGCGCAGCGACCGCTGATCCATTCAAGGTACTTACCAGGGTGGCTTCGTTGACAGTCACGATATTTGGAGTGGTATTTGAATCCAGCCCACTCAGATAGGCTGAAAATACTCGTGTTGTGTCTATGTAATTCAAGCCGGTCAATTCGACCGCACCTGCAGCGGCAACAGCGATGATTGCATAATTGGCACCGCTTTCGGATATCGTTCCTCCCGTTATACTGAGTGAGTGAATCGGTTGGTTGAAATCTATTTCGTAGGTTCCAGCAGCCAAGGTGCCACTGTAAAGCTTCTGGATTTCAGTTCCTTGAATGTAGGAATGGCTGGTGATCTCTACTCCCGTCACCAGCTGTTTCAATTCAAGGGTTTCTTCATTTGCTTTGTCGCTATCGGTGATTTCAGCGGTTTCGGGGGTAACTGAAGCCAATGTAGTTTTATAAATCTTGATCTGGTTCTGCCGGCTGGTATCGACATAAGCACCGATTGAAACCGCCACCTGCTGCAGCGCTTTCCGGTGAGAGCCAATCGGTATCCAACCGATGATCGGAATATTGTATAAATCTGGATCAAGATCGTATGGAACAGATACTTCGTCCATGATCTCTTCGATCAGGTTTTGAGATAGTTTTGTTCCATCCAGCCAAATACCACCTTTGTAGGTTGTTTTATCCAGAATTCCGATGTAATCGATGCACGAGAACTCGATCTCATTTGAACTTGAATTTTTCCATTCATCCAGGAAAAACCGCCCCAAAAAGATTGGCGCTCCGTCCACAATTTCATAGATCGATAAAGGTTGCCGTTTTGAAAGACGCGAATAATATCCACTCGGGTTGGTAATTGCGAACTCTTCATCATCAGAAAACAGCTTCAGTTCACACGTGTTGATCGAGATCTCTGTACTCAAAGGGTTTATCTCTTCAACCATGCTCGCGTCTTCCACGTCTGTTTTTTCGAAAGAGATCAATTGTCCGAAATCGATCCCGGTTAACCGCAGATATCGGTAAGGTTTATTTGTGCCAAAAAACGTGATCTCAATTTTCTTGAACCCAGTTGCTGAGAAATCCATGTCATATTCCCATGAATCGGGGGAATAGTTCTTGCTCAGTATCAGGGCGTTGCTCGCGTCATAATATTTGACAGTGATCGAATTGGCATAATCATCCGACATGCCCCCGAAGCGAAGCACAAGCCCATCAGAAGAATGAACAGATGAAAAATTGATCGTAACTACAGGTGGAGTGGAAATTATGCCGCTGCCATTTGACATACTCGCGCTGATCAGACCGATATGGATCAGACTATCATCTGCAGGCATGAATTTGTATTTCCCATCCAATAGCCAAAAATTCGGCTCGTAAGTCGCGTAAGGTAGTGCGGCGACATTGTCAGTTTTCAGGTCTTTCATTTTTGAAAATGATTGCTGATCAGAGGCGGTAATAGTGCCGTCCTGCTTTATATCGAGGCCAAAAAGCCCAAATTCAACCCGGGGATACGTTGAGCTCATTTTCTCGCCGGCTTCTGAGCAATGAAATTGACGGTCAGCCCTTTAAAGTAATTTCCACCCGAACCTGTTTTTCTGACTTCATCCCCCACATTCGAGAAATAGGCTGTGTACGTGTAATTATTCCCTGCCCCGCTTTCATCAGGAACTGTTACGGTATGAAACTCGGCCGGCTCAGTTAATTTATCCCAGAGAGCTTCGTACGCGCTGCGGTTTAAAATGCTACCGAGCTTAAGTTGATAATTGAAATACACACCGATCAGCTCTCGGTGCAGTTTACCGTCATTGG
>CAYWCH010000019.1:9783-16583 GCA_964456715.1 uncultured Anaerolinea sp.
GAATATTGAATGTTGTTCCATCGATCACGAGGCTCATGATGCACTCCCGCTTGCAATGAGACTTTTTCCAACCCGGCTGTTTTCCTTGTCGATGTAAGGCTTAAGCGCCCGCACTAGTGAGCTCATCGATCCCTTAAAATTGATTTGGATCTGTTGGTCACTCAAACGATTACTGACCACTTCATCCACAATGTCTCTGATCAGATCTGCAGGCGCTTCAATATTGGTCCCGCTCTTCTGATCACCAAGCACGGCCAGGAATTCAGAGTTTGGCGGGATTACAGCACCGGTGGCCAGGTATGGGATTTGGACGGCAGTAACCTTTGGGATGTTCAAACCCCACGTCTTCCCTCCAAGTCCAGGTACCCAGTCCGGGAAGGTAGCGTGGATCGAGTTCAAAGCTCCAATGACGGCATTGATTCCACTTACGAGACCACTAATCATCCCATTGATAAAACCGATAATGCCGTTGACCATGTTTTTGACAAAATCCTTGACCCCTGTAAAGACCAGCTCCCATTTTTCTTTGATCCAATCCAGAGCTGAACCAAAACCATTCTTGATCGGGTCAATGACGTTCGCTTTAAACCAACCCCATGCGATATTCCAAATGGAAACGATCCACTCCCATGCCTTTTGAGCAGCTGCGCTGATCTGTGGCCAATACTTGATGCACAGATAGATAATCGCGATAAGCGCAGCAATTGCCAGGATGATCAACGTAATAGGCGAAGTGATGAAAGCCATGACTGCACCGAAGACCATGCCTGCCACCGACGCAATCCCTTCAACAGTGGCCAAGACCCCCAAAGCGATGGCCATGGCATTTGCAGCAACAGCAGCGATGATCAGCGCACCGGCAACAAGACCAAGAATTACAACAATATCTTGGAATAAACTTTGGTTATTACTTATCCATGTACCGATTGCCGACAAAGCATTATTAATTCCTGTCAAAATTGAAACAATGGCTCCACCCGTCCATGATGCAATGGGTTGTAAGAGATTGTTCCAAAGCCATAAACCCAAAGGTTGGAGTGCGATCAGCACATTGTTCAAAATTGTGAGCGAATTTGCCAGGATATCGATAAATACCGGAGCAACCTGTTGAACCAGCCAGGTTCCAAAGGGAACAAGGATATTGAAGTACGCCCACTCCAAACCACTCCAGATAGTGCCGCCCAATTCAGAAATTGAGGATTTCAAATGATCGAAGGGAGTTTTCAAAGGAGCAAAGAACTTTAATAGGTTCTGCTTAAAGGTTTCAATCTTCGCTTCCAAACCATCCAACGAATCATCAGTTGCCGAGGTATCCAATGCCGGTGTAGATATGGGCGCAGGCGACCCAGCAGCTGGTCCGGTATCATCTGTCGTTGAAGCTTGCCGTAAAACATTCAGCTCATCAAAAGACGCCAGGGCTCCTTGAGCCGCTTTACCTGCTTTCTTTGTGCTGTTGGCCAGGTTATCTTGAGCATCTGCAGCATTATTGGAGCTTGAAGCTACATTTTCCATCCCTGCCGCCGATGCAGTCGTATCAGCTGAGGTATTGAAGAGCAAACCCATGATTCGGGCAACCTTGTTGAAAAAGACCGTCAACGCAGTTACAGCGGCATTGATGTATGGCAAAATCGCAGAGATGATCGGTATGATCGAATTTCCAACTGCCACCTTCAGGTTGGTAAACGATTGAGAGAGCATGGCCATTTTACCGGCGTAGGTTTGTGAATACTTTGCGGCATCACCTGTTTGATACTTGCTCTCTTCCAAAATGCCGGCAACTTCTGCTTGGATCTTCTGTTGTTTGGTCAATTTATCGGCTGTAGTACCGATTGTTGCTGCATACTCTTTCCACATCACGCTGACATTTTTGGTAACACCGGCATTATCAACCAGGATCGAGTTCTCGTTCTTCAAACCTTCTGTAGCACTTTGAACTGCCTCTCCCATGGTCAAGGAACCCTGCCGTCCAAATGCAGAGGCATCTTTCAAAGCGATCATGGTTTTTTCAATTTGTTCGGTGTCGTAACCGCGCAGAGCCAGGTTCTTATAAGCGGTCACCGCATTACCTGCTGGCACCAAACCATCAGCGATGTACTCATTGATAAATGCTTTTGCCTGAGAAAAGCTCTTCCCCTGGCCATCCATGATGGATTCCAGGCCAGTGTAGGCAGAGCTCATATCTGATGCTGCCTGTACAGAGGTTTTTGCAAAATTGATGACAGCAGCAACACCAAAGGCAATTCCAACCGCTGACAGTAAGCCCTTGAGTGAATTCCCAATGGTCTTTATTCCAGCGTTGAAACCTTTGCTGTTGATGCTGGTATCTATTCTGATCGAGCCATCATACCCGGCTGCCATTTTTCCTCTTACTTTCTGCGACCCTTACTTTTTCCATGAAGTCGTTGGCAATTACTTTTTCTTCCAATGTTCGATCATCAGTCTCTGGGATTTCGAAAATATCACCCATCTCTTTCGCTGCACTCCGCTCCTCTTTGCTGGCCTTTCCGGTTTTTACCCTTTTTCGCAAACTAGTCAAATTACAGAAAACCGTATCCGAGCCCAGATCCATGAAAAGAGCGATGAACTTCCACCAATGCAGATACTCAGTATCCGAGAGGTCTATTTTGTGGGTTTGGTTAAATGCTGCAAATATGAAATCGGCATCCTTTGAAAAGCTGTATACCCTGGGTGAAGATTCATTTTGCTCGCCTTCTTGTTCGTCCCTTCCACCGTCCAAAAACTTGATTCCCTGGCTAATTGCTACAGCAGTATTTTTTGGAATTGTGACGTACAAGTTCTGCAGTAGCACAATTTGTTTTTCTACATCGGTCAACTCTGGATCTTCGAAGGCCAAGATGATCCGCAAGCAATCTCGGAAGTTGCTGTTGATGGCATACTCTTTTCCATCGACCTCTATCGATCTTGGGAGTTCATCGGTGAGTATGTTCATCAGTGCATCGAACTCTTCTTTTTGGCTTTTCCAGAATACCGAGAGATTCTTTGAACCCTGACAGCTTCAACGAAAGGTGTGATGCCCTGGAAAAAGCTCCCGATAGCCTCCATGCTTAAGCTGTCCCCGAACACCACTTGGCTGGTGCCTTGCCCGAATAGTTGGTCGATCTTTTCGCGCATGTAATCGCAGATCTCGTGCAGAAAACCCAATCCCTCTTCGATATTGAGGGGAATTCCGTTTTCATCGGTGACCTTTTTATTCGCATCAAGCTTTTTCGCCTGGGTTTCATATTCCGTTTGCTTGACCTCAAACTCCCGATATACCGAATAAAGCCGCTCGACCCAAAGAACATCGGTGGGATCAAATTCGATGAAATCCGGTCCATCATTGATCAACAATTTTTTCTTGCTGGTTTGTATTCTGATTGAATCCATGGTCGACCTTTCAAAAAGCCCCTGCCCTTTTAGTTGAGCAGGGGCTAACTGGAAATTAAGCGTTTGGAGTGAACTCCAAAAGGGCAGGATCGAAGGTGCCCTTCACGGGGTCGCCGACATAGTTGATGGTGTACGAGATCTTTGCAGCCTTGCCACCATCCCCTCCGAAATCATCGATCTGGATGGATACTTCCTGCTTTTCTGCAGGGTATTCACCAGCGGTCGCTGTTTCATAAAGCCACACATTGACGATGTCTGTGTGGGCAGCATCCAGGACAGCGCGGTTTTTCCGTAAGGAGTCGACGAATTCAAAGACCGAATCACCGTTGATCGCAGTGGCTTCAACCGGCATCTTTGGCTTGTACGACTCAACCTCAGTCGCACCGCTGTCCTGGTGGATGTAGGTTTCGTCGCTGGTTTCGGGACCGTAATCGATCTTGCCCGAAGTAACACCTTCACCGATCAACCCGTACGTCGGCGTGGTCGAAGGCGTTGTGTTCAAGAACGTTGCGATCTGTGATCGCTTTACCTTTGCAGTAGTCATTTCTTTCTCCTATGAACCTTGTTCATACGTTAATTTGCACTGGATGGAATAAACGCCTGTGTTTGACTCACCTTGCTCCATGAGGAAACCAGACGTTACCGCTTCAATGGAGATAGCGGACTTCTTTCCACCCAATTCAGGGAGATCACCCGCGTCGGTTTGTGAATCAAACCAATCTGCGAGTGTTTCGTAAAAACCGTTATTTTCGAGGCGGCCAGCATCATCTGCAGTACTTTGCATCGACTGGAACATGAAAGGATATTCGCGCACTGACTTACCGGTGATGAATGTTTCCACAGTTCTTTCACCAGCCATGGGAACGATTCGGTACTGGGGCTCTTTGGAACCAAGATAATCCACCCACAAAGGGGCACCATGCCGCAGCCCTGAAAAATCCTTCATATAGTTTCTAAGTGCTTTGATGATCGTGTCTGTCACTTCACACCTGTCCCAGCAATGCGTCGAGCACCTGCAAGGATTTTTAGCTTGAATTGCGCCTTCATTCGTTTGAACCAATATGGACCGCGTAATGGTCCAGTTTGGCTGCCGGGTTTTCTAGGGCTGAAGTACTGTTTTCTGGAATAAGGAGCAATCCATTGGACTAAGCCACTGCCTATTTCTGTTCCAAGAATTCCCGATTTGATCATCATGCCGGTGCGTAATGGGGTGAACGGTTCGCATAAACGCAAAACTTCAGAATCAACGAAACGCTGAGCATCTGAATATCGACCCTGCCATTTCGGTTGAAAATTCGTATCCCAAACCAATTTAGCAGAGCCGCTTTTGGTGAGTACGACTTTTCCTCTGGGAGTTTCGATATTAGGTGCGGTCATTTTGCTCCGATTTGCCAGTGGCTTAATGAGATGCTTCCCAGATCCATTGTGTCGATGCTGGTAATACTGAGTACGTTGGGGTATTTTGCTTTCAGGTCAGAGATTGTGAACGAATCAGTGATTTCATCATTTACCAATCCGCGCACAACAACATCCTCTTCCTGCAAAGTCCAAAATCCCGTTTTACTCTCGAGCGCTTGCCACTCAGTATCAGAGATGTACCTTTCACCACGTTGAACCGGAATGTAGACGGTTGCCTGGTTTGCAGAGATCGACCCACCGCTGGCCAGCACGTTTGCAGCCTTGCGATTCTCCCAGGCAACTGCAATGATCTGAGTGCGCTGGTACTTTTCGCTTCGGGTTGCTGGATCAATATACTTATTGAATAGAGTCAGGTTCGCATTAGTTCTCATAGTCTGACCGCCTGATCCCTGGGTACATTAATCCAGTGGAACCGAGGTAAAGCAAAGCAGAATTCATTTGCCTTTGTTCGTTTGTCATTGCAGATTTGGCGTTTGCTCCGTAGGTGACCGATGAATTGCCGATTCGTTCGCTCGTCAATCCATCGATGTTTCCATTGAGCTCTTCTGTTTGGATCTCTTCAGCAATGGCGCAGGTAGCGTTTTGAATGGCAAGGATCGTTTGCTCCTCATCGCCGGCTTCGACAATCGCAGCTGCCCGGTTGAAAGTCAGCCGATCAATAGCTGCTGATGCCCTCAAAGCCAGGCGGGGGAAGGAAGATTCAGGAATGGCAGCACCCAGGTATGTACCTGTATAAAATTCAAAGGTTGCATAAGAGGATGCTGCCATTGACTTGATCCTTTTTACTCGCCAGCGCCCGGCTGGTCAGGCTCACCGGTATCCGGCGCCTGATCACTTTCAGAGGTGCCAGGTTCGGTTGCAGGTACTTCTGGATCGGATTTCTCAGGTTGGTTGGTTTTGTTTTCCTCGCCAACCTTGTATCCATGCTGTTTGAACCACTCGAGCAGATTCTTGTCCTTCGTTTCACCAACACCGTTCACGAAGGTCACAGAGGCAGAGACGCCGGAATACTGCTTGTTCGGGCTGAATACTTTAGCCATTTACTGCCTCCCTTATGCGATCTTGATCTTGCGAAGAACGCCGGCAGCTTTGGTGGCTTTGATCGCGATTGCAGCGACCATTTCAACTTCGCCCTTCTTCACCGCACCTGGTGCGGTCAGATCAGGAAGATAGGTATTCACAACCGGGCTGCCGTCAGGGGCAACCGCATGAACACCATCCAGGCCGATCCGCACAGCGAAGATCGAGGTTTCACCTGAGACACCATTCGTGGCGATGATCGGATTGGAAGTTCCGGGTTTATCCCCCAGAGCCATCACCAGGGAGGAGCCCCACTGTGTTACTTCATCGCCATAATTGGCTTTGCTGGCCAGGTTGATGCCGGCGCGGTCCATCACTGACTGGAAGACAGAGTACATGTCGCTGTTGAGCATGTACAGCGTCGGGGAGCCATTCAGCTTGGAACGCATGCGGCGCAGCGCGTCCAGGAAGATCTTCCAGTTCGTGTCGATGTTGGCAGAGGTGGAGAGATCAATCGCGGCGCTGGGGGTGATCTCGGTGCTTGAACCGGTCACGGCCTTGTCGATCCCGTCGAAGTTGGTGGCGTTTGTTGCGGAATCACCATTCAGCGTCCAATCAGCGAACAGGGCACGGGTGGCTTCGATTTTCTGCTGCAGTTGGAACTGGATGTGATCAACGACCTGTTTCTCGTTGTTGATGATGACCCGATCCAATTCGAACGATCCACCGAACGGTTTCAGGTTGACGGAAAGCTGGGTGGTCTTGGCTTCCTGCGGAGTGTACTCAGAGTTCAGAGCACGGCCTGCAGCAGTCGGGAAGGTGGTCACCCGGTTGTAAGCGTACGCGAGGGTTTGGCCACCCTGCGGCTTCACGGTATTGTCGAAGACCATCAAGTCCAACAAGGCGGACTTGCGGAATTCGTCAATTACGAAATTGGTCAACTTATCCTGAGATAAGTTTTTGGCTTCAGCAAG
>CAYWCH010000019.1:16593-17214 GCA_964456715.1 uncultured Anaerolinea sp.
GCTTAATCTCGAGTTCCTTCATATTCTCACGCTCTATTTCAGTAATCAATGCTTTGATGCAAGTTGTAAGCTCATCCTCATCTACAGGTTTTAGAATGTACGAGTTTACTCCAATTTCTATTCCTTTTTTGGCATGTTCAATTTTTCGGCAATTGCTTCTGCAAAGGTTCCGGTTGGCTGGTTTTCAAGAACCTTTCCAGGAGTGACGATGGTCGGCGGCGGCGTTTGTTTGCCGTCTGCATCGAACAGGTAACCGCTGTCTTTCTTGAGTTTTTCAAGCTGATCGTTCAACCCGCTGACGGAGCCGTCTTCGGCAAGTTTCAGCAACTCAGTATTGAGCAGGGCTCGCACTGCCTTGGCATTCTTGGCCTTGGCCGTTACCAGGGCAGAATCGAGCGCGTGATCAAACCGGAGCTGGTCGACCTGGTTCTTGGCTTCTTTTTGCGCCTCTTCGAACTTGGTCTTGTAATCATCAGCGGCCTTTTTGAGATCATCAGGCTTCATTTCTTTGAACGCATCGATCTGTTTGTTGGCCTCCCCAAGCTGGGTCTTCAATCCATCACGCTCGGTTTCAGTAGCGGTGGTCTTGGTTTTTTGAGCCTCAACATCCCTGCCGTTCTC
>CAYWCH010000020.1:0-12160 GCA_964456715.1 uncultured Anaerolinea sp.
GGTTTACTGACACACGAAATCCCCACCTCAGCGCTGGGATCGGTCACAAGCGATCTCGTCTTCCGATGGGGAGCGCCTGAAGACCTCTCCGCTTCCGCATTTCAGATCGGTGAGGAAGAACTGATCGTTGTGGTCAATAAAGCCAATCCCCTGCAGGAGTTGCCAGCCAAGATCGCGCGTAATCTGTTTAGCGGGGAGTATGACACCTGGGGTGATTTACACACAGCGTGCCCGGACTGTTTCAGGAAGAATGCCGATAAATCCCTGGATTCCTCGACGATCTCGCTGGGGTTCTATTCCAAAGATGAAGATATCCAGTTGTTGTTCATTTCCGCAGTGATGAGCGGAAGACCGGTCGCAACAGGCAGCGCCCTGTTGATCCCCGATCCGAATGCAATGGTCGAGTTCCTACAGGGAGACAAGGCAGCAATCGGATTCCTGCCTGCCCATGCCAACGATCCTTCTCTTCGAAAAATTTCATTTACAGATATCACTTCTCAAGAATTGACGCACCCCATTCTGGTCATCCCTGCAGTAATTCCGGCAGGTGCAGAGCGGGAGTTGCTGCTTTGCATGCAGAACCTGATCAATCCGAAATGAGAAAACAGGCACAGCGGTCGCTGTGCCTGTTTGTGCTTATGCCAGTTCCAAATACCTTCCTACTTCCCAATCCATCACCCGCAGCCGGTATTCCTCCCATTCGGCTTCCTTGGCACGGATGAAGGCTTCAAATACGGTCTCGCCCAATGCTTCGCGAATGACTGTATCCTTCTTCATTTCTTCAAGCGCTTCATACAGCGAACCGGGTAGTTCGGTTACTTGTCGCTTCATCCTCTCCTGGTCTGACATTTCGTAAACATTGATATCATTCAATGGAGCCGGAGGGGTCATGCCTTTGTCTATACCATCCAAACCGGTGGCCAGCATGACAGCATAAGCCAAGTATGGATTGCACGAAGGATCCGGGCAGCGCAATTCAGCCCGCACTGCCTTGGTGTTCCCTTCCTTGTAACGCGGCAACCTGATCAACGCCGAACGGTTGGTTTGCGCCCAACCCACATAAACCGGGGCTTCGTACCCGGGGACAAGACGTTTATAGGAATTGACCGTTGGTGCCATAACCGCCGAGAAACTCCTGGCATGTGTCAGTTGGCCGGCTATGAATCCATAGGCAATCTTCGAGATCCCGAATTTATCGTTACCATTATAAAAAAGGTTTTGACCTTTTGGATCAAAAAGTGATTGGTGGCAGTGCATACCTGATCCATTGATACCGAAAACCGGTTTGGGCATGAAGGATGCCACCAGGCCATTTTGCGCTGCAATGGCTTTGACAGCGCACTTCATTGTTAAAACATTATCTGCAGATTTGAGCGCATCAGCGAACCTGAAATCGATCTCATGTTGCCCCAAAGCCACTTCGTGATGCCCGACCTCGATCTCGAGACCCATGGTATGCAAAGCGTGCATTAATTCACTGCGGACCCGGGCTGCTTCGTCATTCGGAGAAAAGTCAAAATAGCTGCCCACATCATTTGGCACCGGGTGAACGCTGCCATTCGTTTTGGGGTTGAAAAGGAAGAACTCAGGTTCGGAACCCACGTTGAAGATACATCCCCGCTTTTCCAGTCCTGCCAATTGGCGTTTCAAGACGCCGCGTGGATCACCTTCATATGGTGAGCCATCAGGTCGAAGAATATCGCAAAATAGTCTGGCACGCCGTCGATCCGGAGAAGTCCAGGGAAGCACCGCGTAAGAATCGATATCCGGCGACAAGAGCATATCACTCTCCTGGATGCGGGTAAAACCTTCGATCGAAGAACCATCAAACCATAGGCCATTCTCAAGTGCTTCCTTCAATTGATTCAACGGAGCGTCGACGCTCTTTACGGTCCCCGTAACATCGGTAAACTGCAGTGAAACAAATTCAACCCCGTCTGCTGCGATCCTTTCGAACAGCTCTTTCTTATCCACTGTGAACTCCTTCTTAATAAATAAAGACATGCTTGGGCATGCCTTGAATTGAAAACAATGCATCCCTTCCAAATAAAACACAAACAGGTAAACAAAGTCACCTGGCCACTGATCCCTGCTTGTCCCAACCGTCACCGGATGGTTTTCGGATTGATCTTTTTATATGGAAGAGAGAAAGGAGCCTGCAGTAAGACTCCGGAGGCATCCGCTGATCATTCGATTTTCCCTGCGTTGCTCCCCCGCAGGTTAACCTTCTCTTGCGAAAAGGAACCTCCACCTCGTCATCTCATCTGAGATGCAGCCGCTAGCTCTCGCTATTAAATTTTAAATATTGAACGATGATACAGATATTTATCCCGATTGTCAATAGGGTTGATGAATTTTAAGTTTTCATATTGATTGACTTTACGAACATATGTACTATAATAACATTTGCAGGTAATCATATATAATTTTGAAAACGAAATAGAGGAGAATACCATGGCGAAGAAACCCATTCAAAACGGACAGGGTGTGCCCACAGAAATGAACGAAGCCAAACGTGCAGTTTTGGATAAAGCCCTGGGCGATATTGTTAAACGCTACGGCGAAGGGTCGATCATGCGCCTGGGTGAAACCCATTCTCTCGAAGTTGAAGCCATCCCCACCGGCTCACCGAGATCTACGGTCCCGAATCCTCCGGCAAGACAACCCTTTGTCTTCATATCGTCGCTGAAGCCCAACATCTGGGTGGAACAGTTGCCTTCATCGACATGGAACACGCCCTGGACCCATCATATGCTGTCCGTTTGGGCGTGAACATCGAAAGCCTTCTGGTTTCGCAACCCGATACCGGTGAACAGGCGCTGGAGATCGCTGAAACGTTGGTTCGCTCCGGTGCAGTTGATGTCGTTGTGATCGACTCGGTAGCCGCCCTCGTGCCGCGGGCCGAGATCGAAGGCGACATGGGTGACGCCAGCATGGGTATGCAGGCTCGCTTGATGTCTCAAGCGCTGCGAAAGCTTTCCGGCGCCATCAACCAGACCAAAACGGCTGTCATTTTCACCAACCAACTGCGTCAGAAGATCGGCGTGATGTTTGGCAACCCCGAGACCACCCCCGGTGGTCTGGCTCTGAAGTTCTACGCTTCAGTCCGTCTCGATACCCGCCGTATCCAATCCATCAAGGTTGGACCGGAGATCGTCGGTAATCGTACCCGTGTCCGTGTGGTCAAGAACAAGGTAGCTCCCCCCTTCCGCACTGCCGAATTTGATATTATGTACAATGAGGGCATCTCCAAGGAAGGTGACATCATTGATCTGGCTACAGCACTCGAGATCATCACCAAGCGCGGCGCTTTCTTCTCCTACGGCGATGTGCGCCTGGGTCAGGGCCGCGAAAACGCCAAAGAATACCTCAGGCAGAACCCTGAACTCTGTAAAGAGATCGAAACGGCCGTGCGCCAACGCGCCATGGGCGGGGAAATTCCCCTGACAATGGGCAACCCAACCGAGGAAAGCAATTCAGATTCAGACGCCGAATAGTTTCACTCATGCAGATCAATAAACCGGTATTTACGAAAGCGTTCGCAATCATCACCATCGCCTTGCTGATGTGTATGGCGATGGGTTGCAGCGCTTTACGTCCGCAAACAGTTCTCCCTTCTGACCAACAGGTTCCCATTTTTGTTCCTCCCACTTTGGTACCCGCGATTTCCCCGACACCGACCCTTGACCTGACCGATCCGTTGAATTCACAGGTCAAGGATTGTAATAACGACCTTGAATATCTCGGCGAACTATCCTACCCCGATGGCACTTTTG
The DNA here is from genome assembly GCA_964456715.1 of uncultured Anaerolinea sp. Taxonomy (GTDB): domain Bacteria; phylum Chloroflexota; class Anaerolineae; order Anaerolineales; family Anaerolineaceae; genus UBA6107. The sequence goes on from CAYWCH010000020.1 coordinate 3,777, forward strand.
TAAAACCCGGCGAATCGCTCAAGAAACAATGGAAAGTAAGGAATTCAGGCACCTGCAATTGGAACGAAACCTATACGCTCCGATTAATCGGTGGAATAAACCTTGGTGCAGCAGAACCACAATCGATCACACCTCTGCGCGCCGGCATGGAAGGTACGATCCAGATCGTTTTTACGGCTCCCAGTGAACCTGGTAATTATGTTTCCTCATGGCAGGCATTCGGTCCGGATGGTAATGCATTTGGAGAGTACATTTTTATCGAGATCAATGTCACTCAGGAATAACCAGGGAAGCGTTCAATGAGCAGATCCACCCATACCAAGATCTGGCAAAAACTGCTTCCAATCTTTCTCTTGGTAGTTTTGATTACAGCAGGAATTCTGTTTCTTTTCTCTTCACGTTTGATCAGCTTTACGCTGCCATTTGTCTCTCCCTCTGCAACGATCGTAATGATTGACCAATTTGCCGCGCTTCCCGCAACTTACACGCCATTTCAACCACTGCCAACTTCCACATCCACGCCAACCTTCACCCCGACTCCCACAGCCACTGCCACGCCAACTAAAACACCCAAACCAACCAAAACACCCACCCCCATCCCCACCGATACACCGATCATTCCTACCGTTGAAGGGTTGTCTTCCAGCTTTGTGATCAGTGGAATTTACGGATACAATCAGACCCATTCGCTTTCCTGCGAGTCACGCTCTGCCGTTGATTGGGCGAATTTCTTCGGGGTGTCGATCGGCGAAAATGAATTTCTATCCGCGCTCCCTCACTCTGATAATCCGGACGCTGGTTTCGTCGGCAGCCCTGATGGCACCGGGGGACAGATCCCCCCGAATTCGTATGGAGTCCATGCCGATCCGGTTGCTGCATTGCTCAGGAGTTATGGCGTTGCCGCAAAAGCTGTCCATGGCTACTCATTTGATGATCTTCGCCGTCAAATCGCCAGCGGAAAACCCGTGATCACCTGGGTTTATGGCAATGTTTGGGCTGGCGGGATTCCGGTAAGCTACCAGGCACTGGATGGCCATACGACCATAGTAGTTCCGTTTGAACACACTGTAATCATCTACGGTTATGATGATTCAAGTGTCTGGGTGTTGGATGGCGGGATGACCTATACCCGGCCCAACTGGATTTTCAAGGATTCATGGGCGACCCTGGGAAATATGGCTATCGTTTTGAAATGATCTGATCTGATAGAATAACAGGCTCCCTGATTGGGAGCCTGTTTTGTTATTCCATGATGCAAACTTGTTTCGCAACAAGAAATTCTAGGTGCCTTCTTCCCAGGAACCCAGGTATTTCACCTGCTCGGCAGTGAGTTCATCAATTTCAATGCCCATTGCGATCAGTTTAAGTTTGGCAATATTCTTATCGATCTCTTCAGGAACGCTGTAAACCTGTTTTTCCAGCTTGTCGGCATTCTTGGCCAAATACTCAAGTGACAGCGCCTGGTTGGCGAAGGACATATCCATCACGGAAGCCGGGTGGCCTTCAGCGGAGGCGAGGTTGATCAGACGGCCTTCGCCGAGGATGTAGATGCGCCGTCCGTCTGCCATGACATATTCATCGACGAATGGGCGGACAAGTCGCTTGGATTTCGCCATCTTGTCAAGCGCCGGGATATTGATCTCAACGTTAAAATGGCCTGAATTTGCAACGATCGCGCCGTCTTTCATCAGTTTGAAGTGATGTTCGTCAATCACGTTGATATCACCAGTGAGGGTGACGAAGAAATCACCGATCTTGGCTGCTTCTTCCATCGGCATCACTCTGAAACCGTCCATAACTGCTTCCAAAGCCTTCAGCGGATCAATTTCGGTGACGATCACGTCAGAGCCCATGCCTTTGGCTTTATTGGCCAAACCGCGTCCACACCAGCCGTAGCCGGCGACGACGAATTTCTTGCCTGCCAGCAACACGTTGGTGGCGCGAATCACACCGTCCAGGGTGGATTGGCCCGTGCCGTAGCGGTTGTCGAAGAAATGTTTGGTCAGGGCGTCATTGATGGCAATGATTGGATAATTCAGTGCCTTGTCAGCAGCCATGGCATGCAGGCGGATGACGCCCGTTGTGGTCTCTTCGGTGCCCGCGATCACATCGCCCAATAATTCACGGCGATTTTTGTGCAGCACGCTGACCAGGTCAGCACCATCATCCATCGTGAACTGGGGTTTGTGATCGAGTGCGGCATTGATGTGCTTGTAATAAACCGCGTTGTCTTCGCCCTTGATGGCGTAGACAGGGATCTCATCGTGTGTGATGAGAGAGGCAGCAACATCATCCTGCGTCGAAAGCGGATTGGATGCTGTCAACACAATATCTGCTCCACCGGCCTGTAATGCCTTCATCAGGTTGGCGGTTTCAGTGGTCACATGCAAGCATGCAGAAACGCGCATTCCTTTCAAAGGCTGCTCTTTTGCAAAGCGTTCCTTGATCTGTCGCAGCACGGGCATCTCACGTTCAGCCCACTCGATGCGTAAACGGCCGCCGTCAGCCTGCTTTAGATCCTTCACATCATAATTTGCCATCTAGTCCTCCAGAATTGACTTTACTTCAACAATTTATTCAAAGCGCCGTGATCATCGAAATGAGCGCGGTAACGCTTAATGAACTCAGAAACAGTGTATTGGTGGTTCTGTGTACCTTTTTGTTCCAACACGTAGGTGGCTGCAAGTGCCCCCATCTGACCGCAGGTTTGCAGATCCAATCCCATCCGATAGCCGGTCAGGAAACCACCGCGGAAGGCATCGCCCACTCCGGTGGGATCGGCGATGAAGTCAACCGGAACGATGGGAATGTCGTACTGCTTTCCACCGAATTTGACGATCGCGCCTTTTTCACCGCAGGTCACCACCAACAATTTGACCGCTTTCTCGATCTCATCAGCGCTCATACCGATATGGCTTTGAAGCAACTCAAATTCGTATTCATTGACGAATAACGCAAAGGCATTATCTACGCCGCGTTTGAGCTGAGCATGGTCATTGCGAGCCACCTGTTGCGAGGGATCATACAGATATGGTATTCCCAGTTCGACACATTCACGTACGTATTGATCCATTGCATTTGGATCATTCGGAGAAATGACCACGAAGTCTGCCTCACCCTTGTTCATCTCTTTGAGTGAAACCTGGCAGGCATCCGCCATTGCACCGGTATAAAAACTGGCGATTTGGTTGTTATCCAGATCGGTATTGGCAAAGAACGAGGCGGTATATTTCTCGGGGATCTCTTTCATGTAATGCGTGTTCACTCCGTGGCATTCCAACCAGGCGCGGTAATCGGCGAAATCTTTGCCAACCGTAGCCATCACCATCGGTTTCTCACCCAGGAGTGCCAATGTATAGGCAATATTCGGGGCAATACCGCCACGCTGACGCGACATCGAATCCACCAGGAATGAGAGACTGATCTTGTCGAGCTTGTCAGGCAAAATTTGCTGGTTGAAGTGACCCGGGAAGGTCATTAAATAATCAAATGCAACGGAACCAGTTAATACGATTGACATCATTCACCTACCAGACTTTGAATTATAAATGATATGGGGGAGATTTTGTATAAATGGCGGCCGACAAATCCCCCGGTCAGTGACCAATGCCGTAATCAACTCATGCGGTGTTATATCGAAAGCGGGATTTCGAGCCATCACACCCTTGGGGTACACCGCTTGCCCATTGCTGACAACGTTGATCACTTCACCCTGATCCCGCTCCTCGATGGGCACCTGGTCACCGGAAGCAATACCCATATCGAGCGTTGATAACGGAAAAACCGGATAAACCGGTACGTGATTGCTGAATGCAGCAAGGCTGAGCATGTAGGTCCCGACCTTGTTGATCACATCGCCGTTTGCGGTAACACGGTCTGCTCCGAAGAAAACCTTTTGCACTTCATTGCGTTTGAGGAAATAGCCGGCCATATTGTCGGTGATCACCTTAAACGGAATACCATATTGCTGGCATTCCCAGGCGGTCAGCCTGGCGCCCTGAAAACGCGGTCGGGTTTCATCCACCAGCAACTGGATCTTTTTACCCTGCTCGTGCGCCATTCGAATCGCGCCGAGAGCAGTCCCCCAATCCACTGCTGCCAAAGAGCCGGTATTGCAATGAGTGATGATCGTATCCCCATCATCGATCAGGGATGCACCGAACTCGGCCATGCGCAAATTAGCGGCAACATCTTCCTCGGCCATGGCCTTGGCAGTTTCAACGATCTTCACTGCTTTGCTTTTCTGATCCGAACCTGCCTCATCCACAATGGCAAGGATTCGATTTACCCCCCAGGCCAGGTTTACGGCGGTTGGACGTGCTTCGATCAATAATCTCGCGGCTCCATGCAGGTGTTTGGTGAATTCTTCTTCGGTGCTTTCTTCATTTATGATTGCTTCCAAAGCCATGCCAAAAGCTGCGGCCACACCGATTGCCGGTGCCCCGCGAATGGCCATGGTTTTTATCGCAACAGCCATCTCGTTCGCAGAATTTATATGCAGGTACTCCAACCGTCCAGGGATAAGCCGCTGGTCGATCATCTTTACGTTGTTTGTGTCAGAGCACCATTCAATCGTTCGCATTGGACACCAAAAAACGCCCTCCACGAGAGCGTTACTACCTTCCTAGTTTAACATGGCTGGAGAGGTTTGGCAATGTTATCGGCTAATTACTATCGAATTGTGAAGCAGCTTCACTATCTGAAATTTTCATTATTTCAGGTTACAATTTGCTCAAGTCAACTTCATTTATCATTGACTGGTTTAGGATCAAAATTCATGAAAAACAAAGTAGTCCTTCTCGTTTTTTTAATCAGTACTCTTCTGGCGGCCTGCTCCGGCGGTGTTACGAACGGTGGATCGATCTCCGCTACAATGACTCAGATGGCGTTCACCCCCACCCCAACTGCCACCCCCACCCCTGAAGCACGTGTGATTCTCGGTGAGGCTGCCATGCGCAACGGTGATTACGACACCGCCATGTCCGAATTCCAAATTGGTTTAACCTCCTCCGACCCTGAGATCGCTGCCGAAGCCCAACTGGGCATCGGGCGGATTTATCTCTTTCAGCAAGACTACACAAAAGCCGTTCAGCAGTTGGGCTGGTTGATCAATTCAGGTCCTGACGGTGATTCGCGCACCAAAGCTTTCTTCTTCCTCGCCAAAAGCTATGAGGGATTGGTAACCTATATCCAGGCGGCAGACGCCTACAGAGGCTATCTTGATCTGACGCAGTCACCAATCGCAGCAGATATCCTCACCATGCAGGGGGATGACTTGTTTGCATCTGGCGATTATGCACAGGCTCTCCAGGTTTTCACAAACGCGCTGGCCGTCGCCCAGCCCGAGCATCAGGAGGGTTTACAGCTCAAAATTGCCCAGACGACCGCAGCCACCGGCGACGTGGATACTGCCTTGTCTTTGTATCAGATCCTCTATGACCAAACGACAAACAAAAACACCAAATCGACGATTAATTTGTTTATGGGCCGTATCTATCTGGATCAGGGCGATTCTGACAGTGCCTATGCACGTTTTCAGCTCTCTGTAGACGGCGGCCTGGTTAATGCCGGAGATACGTTCAGTCAACTGGCAGCCCTTGTGGAAGCCAACCAACCTGTGAACGAATTAATGCGCGGCGAGATCGATTATTTTGCCGGGCAATACGGGATGGCATTGGCTGCTCTGGATCGATACATGGCTGCCAACCCCGACCATGATGACACTCCGCATTATTTCAAAGCGTTGAGCCTGTACAACATGGGTGATTATCAGGGTGAGGTGGCTGAATGGGATACGTTGATCAATGATCATCCCAATGGGCAGTATTATGCCAGCGCCTTCCTTGAGAAAGCCACCACTCAGATGTATCGTCTTTCCGAGTACAGAACCGCTGCTCAAACGCTATTGACCTTTGTGACCGTTTCACCGGATGCCCCGCAAACAGCAAATTACATCTTCAGAGCCGCACGAATATATGAAGAAAACAACGATCTTGAATTAGCCGCCCAAACATGGGAACGTGTGATAAATGAACACCCTTCGAGTGAGGACGCGATCCTGGCTCAATTTGAAGCCGGTATTTGTTATTTCCGATTACAGCGCTATTCAGAGGCCCAGATCGTCTTTCAAAAGAACTCCATGCTTGCTTCAGGAACAGCAGACAAGGCTCGAGCATACCTGTGGATCGGTAAAAGCCTGGAGAAACAATACAAGGATGACGAAGCTCTTCAGTATTACAAGCAGGCTACCACCGCCGATCTTACCGGGTATTACTCCATCCGTGCGCAGCAGCTCATTGACGGCCAGACACCCTTCCCGCCATCATCCTCAATAAATCTTGGCGTTAATTGGGTTAAAGAGGAGAAAAATGCGGATGAATGGATGCGGGAGACATTCAATATTGCCGACGATGTGGATTTAAATCCAGCAGGAACCCTGGCAGGTAACATTCTCTATCAACGCGGTGATGCTTTTTTCAGCCTTGGAATGTTATCCAACGCTTCGTCAGAGTTTGAATCGCTGCGCCAGGAAGTGAAAGACGACCCGTTGAATTCATATCGTTTGTTAAAGCATATGGTTGACTTGGGGATCAACTACACGGCAGTATATACCGCCAGGCAAATCCTCGACCAGACCGGTTTGGATCAATCCTTATTTATCGACACCACACCAACTTACTTCAACCACATCCGTTTTGGTGCAAATTATAGCGATCTGGTTCTGCCGGCTGCCATTGAGAACAATCTTGATCCGCTAATGTTGTTCAGCTTGATCCGTTTGGAAAGCGTTTTCGAACCCGAGATCGTGTCCAGTTGGGGAGCAGTGGGGTTGATGCAGATCACTCCCGACACCGGTGCTGAGATCAACGCTGATTTGGGTTGGCCTTCCTCTTATACATCCAATGATCTCAATCGCCCATTGGTGAATATTAAATTTGGAACCCATTATCTGGCCAAATGGTACAACTATTTCGGGAATGATCCATACGCCGCTCTGGCTGCCTATAATGGTGGTATCGGTAATACCATGACATGGCAAAGCCTGTCAGGAGATGATCCCGATCTGTTCCTTGAGGTCATCCGTGCTTCAGAAACGCGGGATTATATTCGTTACATAACTGAATACCACGAGATTTACAAAAAGATCTACACAGATAAGAATCAGTAAAAGAAAGACCGCCTGAACTTGTCAGGCGGTCTTTGTAATACACTGTTTCCTACTTCTTCGCGTAAGCTTTGAGCGCTTCAGTGCGGGCTTTGGCCAATTTGGGGTTGAGAGCAGCCTGGGCAGCAGCAAGTCTGGCTACAGGTACCCGGAAGGGGCTGCAGCTGACATAGTTGTTGCCGATGCTGTAGCAGAAAGCGATGGATTCGGGATCGCCACCATGTTCGCCGCAGATACCAACTTCGAGAGCTGGGCGGGTAGCGCGGCCATCGGTCACAGCCATCTTCATCAGTTTACCCACACCATCCTTATCCAGGGTTTGGAAGGGATTCTTCGGCAGGATGCCTTCTTCAACATAGCGCACGAGGAAGCTGCGTTCAGCGTCATCGCGGCTGTAGCCGAAGGTCATCTGGGTCAGATCGTTGGTGCCGAAGGAGAAGAACTCGGCGATGGAAGCGATCTCCCCGGCCACAACTGCGGCGCGCGGGATTTCGAGCATGGTGCCGAATTTGTAGCTGAAGGTGACTTTCTTTTCCTTCATCACATCCTTGGCAATGGCTTCAAGGCGTGGCTGGATCCACTTGAGTTCATTGATATGACCGGTCAACGGGATCATGACCTCAGGTTTCACCACAATTTTCTTCTTGGCGCAATCAGCAGCAGCCTCAAAGATGGCGCGGACTTGCATTTCCACGATCTGCGGCATGGCAATCGAAAGGCGCACACCACGTAAGCCCATCATTGGATTGGATTCGTGCAGTCCTCTGACTGCCTCAAGCAGGACTTCCTTTTCAGCAAGACCCTTCTTTTCGCCCTTGACGCGCATTGTGATGACCTCTTCAAGGAGGCTTTCTTCGGAGGGCAGGAACTCATGCAGGGGCGGATCAATGAGGCGGATAATGACAGGAAGGCCATCCATGGCTTCGAACAACCCGGCGAAGTCAGAACGCTGGAACGGCAACAATTCATCCAGGGCAACTTTACGGGAGGCATCATCTTTTGCCAGGATCATCCGCTGCACGATCGGCAAACGCGCGGGTTCAAAGAACATGTGCTCGGTACGGCAAAGACCAATACCCTTGGCACCATAGGTGCGGGCGCGTTGGGCATCCTTCGGATAATCAGCGTTGGCCCAAACCTGCATACCTGCGATTTCATCAGCCCATTTGAGCAGAGTCAACAAATCTGTCTGTTCCTCAATCGAGGGGGTGGTCAGGTC
>CAYWCH010000020.1:12170-16537 GCA_964456715.1 uncultured Anaerolinea sp.
ACCTCACCGGTGGTACCATCCACCGAGATCCACTCACCTTCTTTGACAATCTTGCCGTTGCAGGTCATGACACGTTTGTCCAGGTCGATCACGACGGCTGAAGCACCCACAACGCAGGGGACGCCAAACTGGCGGGCAACTACTGCAGCATGTGAGGTGGCTCCACCTTCACTGGTGAGAATGCCTTTCGCAGCGAGCATGCCATGCACGTCATCCGGTTTGGTGAACGGGCGGACCATGATGACATCCTGTCCTTCTTCCTTGTTCTTCATCTCGGCGAGGTCGGCATCGAAGTAAACCTGACCAACCGCGGCACCGGGAGAAGCGTTCACGCCGGAGGCGTAGAAGCGGCCGTCTTTCTTGGCCTTGGCTTTCGTCTCGGCGGTGAACTGCGGGTGAAGCATGGTGTCAACATTATCGGTCGAGACACGCTTGACAGCCTCTTCCTTTGAAATGAGGCCTTCATTGACCATATCCACGGCGATCTTGACGGCAGCCAGAGCGGTGCGCTTGCCATTGCGGCATTGCAGCATCCATAGGCGTCCACGCTCAACTGTAAACTCGAGGTCCTGCATGTCTTTGTAGTGCAGTTCCAATTTCTTGACCACTTCCAGGAAAGCCTTGTTGGCTTCGGGGAGCGGAGTGCCGAGGGTTTCAATCTTCTCAGTGTTGCGGATACCGGCAACGACGTCTTCACCCTGGGCATTCAGCAGGTAATCACCATAGAGTTTGCGCTCACCGGTGGACGGATTGCGGGTGAAAGCCACACCGGTACCGGAATCCCAACCCATATTACCGAACACCATGGTCACGATATTTACAGCGGTGCCCAAGTCATCGGGGATGTTGGTGGCGCGGCGATAATCGATGGCGCGTTTCCCCATCCATGATTTGAAGACGGCTTCGGTGGCCAGTTTAAGTTGTTCCAGGGGATCTTGGGGAAAGTCTTTCTTGTAATGCTTCTTGACAACAACTTTGAATTTCTCAACGAGAGTCTTGAGGTCTTCAGCGGTGAGATCGGTATCAGCCTTGTAGCCCTTGTCTTTCTTGTAACCATCGAAAACTTCCTCGAAGGCTTCATCGGGTAAACCAAGCACAACTGTGCCGAACATCATGATCAAACGACGATATGAGTCATAGACGAAGCGTTCGTTATTGGTCAGTTTGATCATGCCCTTGGCGGATTCATCGTTCAAACCGATATTAAGAACGGTGTCCATCATGCCAGGCATGGAGAACTTGGCGCCGGAGCGGCAGGACACGAGTAAGGGATTCTCATTGCTGCCGAATTTCTTGCCGGCGTCCTTTTCGACCACTTTCAGAGCTGTCAGCATCTGATCCCACATTCCTTCGGGGAATTTGTTGGATGCAGAGTAGGCATTGCATGCTTCGGTGGTAACAGTAAAACCGGGGGGAACAGGGAGTTTGATACGAGCCATTTCAGCGAGGTTGGCACCCTTTCCGCCCAACAAACCGCGGACGCCTTCCCAATCGCCTTTGACATACTTTTCAGCTTTATCGATTTCGCTAAAAAGATAAACCCATTTTTTTTCTGCCATCTTGACCTCCAGAGATATTGAGTAGAGCGTTTTATCACACCGCCACGCGGGGATCATTAACATTTCGAATTTTGAAATTTTACCATGAACCCGTTGAGCAGTGATGACTTCATCATTTATGTTGAGTAGTCAAATTTCCATCCTTTTTGTAAACACTTTGCAAGGTAAAATCTGGAAAATATGGTTCATAATACAGTTGTAATGCAAATAATATTTCGGAGTAAAAATGAAGATCCTCGTCATCGATGATGACCCGGCTATGACAGATATCATGCGGTTAATGCTGGAGCCTACAGAAGCCAAGGTTATCATCGCACATTCTGGCGATTTTGGTATCGAAAAACTGAAAGCAGAAAACCCTGATATTGTTCTTCTTGACTTGATGATGTCGGGAATGGACGGCTGGCAGGTTTGTGAAAAAATTCGCGAGATCAGTCGCGTGCCCATTATGATCCTTTCAGTACTGGATAATCCCGGTTTGGTGGCGAGGGCTTTGGACATGGGAGCAGACGATTACCTGATCAAACCGGTCAAGAGTACTACGTTAATCGCTCACATTAACAATCTGACAAGAAGAAACTTGGATTTGAATCCCAACACATCGCCATTAAAGCTTGATTCGATCATCTTTCACCAATGACACGAAGGCCGCTGATAAAGCGGTCTTTTTTTTATTCCCAACTATTCCTGACAGATATCCCCGATAGTCGTTTTTCCACCCACTCCATGGCTTCACTTCGAGTTTGAATACTGCCGGCTGCCTGCTCTTCACGCAGTCCTTCGATCAACTCACCCACTAGTGGGCCTGGAATAAGATCAAAATTGACCATCATATCATTACCATTCAAAAGAAGGACCGGATGAGCCACGTTCGGCTTCTCGAACCAAAATGCGATCGTGTGCATACAAATCGCCTGTGCCAGCGCGAGATCCTCTGGACAATCAAGTTTTGTTTTTCCCGACCACAGTTCTGCTAAAATCAATAATGCGATATCCAGACCAGCTTCACCGTTTTGCCTGAAGAAATGATACAACTCACGGTCACCCGGTAATCTGCGTGTTTCCCATAATTCTTTCACCCCATTGCGTTGTTTGATTGTTATGAGTTTATCGATCTCTTCCCGCGACAAAAGAAGGCGAGAGGTAACTCCCTTGGCTACTGAAACCTCCAGCGGGCTAAGGATCGTTGACAACAGGATTAGTTGCTGCTCGTTCCTGTCAGAGGAATTCTTTTTCTGTAAAAATGTATGTAACTGCTCAGCAGTTTGCTTTTGAAGCCTGAACTCATTATGGACAAAATCGCCCTCATTCTCATTATCAAAATAATACTCACCTAACTTGTTGATTAACGTCCGTAAATATACAAAATCCTCGCCAAATTGGGCATAGCTGGTTTGCTGTAAGAAACCGATCCACTGATGAATTTTCAGGTCGAAGAGAGAGTTAACGGCAGTATCGGCATTTGAAAGGTCGAGGATCTTGAACAATTCATCTCGTTTACGTTCGCTTGACACACTACCGAGAGTGGGAACCGCCTCTTTAAGTAAACCCAATGTGTGCTCATCAAATCTTAATTCCAGCGAATGACTGTACCGGAACGCGCGGATCACCCTTACCGGGTCATCCGTAAAGCTGGCTGCTGAACAAGCGCGCAAAACCTTGTTCTGTAAATCTCTTTGTCCATCCAGTGGATCAATGATCTGAAAAGGTTGGGCTAAATCGATGGCCATGGCATTAATGGTGAAATCCCGGGCTTTCAGGTCACCCTCTAGATCGGTTGCCCGCAAACGCGCAAAATCGAATACTCTTTTGCCTGTTTTTCCAGTAAGGATCACTCTTGAGATGTTCCTGTGCGCGTCCATCACGAAAAAATTTCCCCTGTGCATGTCGGCAAATCGTCTTGCCACCAGTCGGGTATCGAAATCACAAAGAATATCAACATCCTCGTTTTTCCGGCCAACACAATAATCGCGAACGATTCCACCGACCAGGTAGAGTTTTTGCCCCTCCTGCTTCAACCCGATCAGATCTTTGATCTCTTGAGATAATAATTGCGAAATGTTTTGCACTAACCGGCCTGATACTTTTCCAAATCCACAACTCCGATAAACGGAAGATTGCGATAATAATCGTCGATATCCAAACCATATCCGAAAACGAATTTATTTTCGATCGAGAAACCGGTGTATTTGACTGGTACTGGTACTTCCCTTCTATCCGCTTTATCCAGTAGCGTGCAAACACAGAGGCTGGCTGGTTTGCGGGTGGACAACATATCCAGCACAGCCGCAATGGTATGACCGCTATCGATGATATCTTCCACGATGATCACATCCCTGTCGCGAATATCCACACCCAGGTCAAGCGTAATCCGTACCCTGCCTGAAGATTCCCTGCCGCCCACACCGTATGATGAAACCGCCATGAATTCGATCGCATGAGGAACGGATACGTGGCGCATCAAGTCGGTAAGGAACAAAACACCACCACGCAGAATGCAAACCAGGATCAATTGTTTCGATTTAGCATAATCACCGCTGATTTGCTTTCCAAGCTCTGCAATTCGTTTCTGCAGAATATCTTCGGGGATGAGAACCTCTTCGAGGAATTCGTGGTAATCTTGCATTTAATCTCCAATAACCGATCAGTCCCTCGGGACAAGGTGATGTTTTCGGCAACGCGCCTCGTACATTTCTGACGCTCCAACAATAATTACCGGATCATCGTAGTGAGCAGGTTTATCGTTCACCAAACGCTGCGTGCGGCTAGCTGGTTCTCCGCAAACCATGCAGATCGCCTGCAACTTGT